>JBASCV010000272.1:0-8592 GCA_049651825.1 Bacteroidia bacterium | reverse complement strand
GCCTAAAACAGTATCAATTCGGACACCTTTGTTCAAAATTTCATGCATTCCATTTATTTCACGAGTATAGTAATTATTGATCGTCCAAAGTTGCTTGGTTGTATCCCATGAAATACTTTCAGCCATTAATTTATAATCAAGCTTGCCTTCATTAAAATGCTCAATAGAAAACTTATAGCCCGTATTCGTTTCAGTGGTATAACTTTCTAAATAAATGTAGTTTCCAGGCGAAATTTGTTTGTGAATATTTCTATCTCTGTTTCTAAATTCATTACGTATATATCTGTCTTCAAACTGAATTCGTTTTTTAGTAGCATGAGGTATAACAAAATTGTTGAGATATAACGAGAGTATTGCAATAACCACAGCAGATAACATATACGGAAACAATAAACGAGTGTAACTGACTCCACTACTCAAGATAGCAACAATTTCGGTTCGTGTGGCCATTTGTGAAGTAAATAATATTACTGCTATAAACGTAAATAGTGGACTAAAAAGATTAACAAAGTAGGGGATAAAATTGAAATAATAATCTACAATTATTGCTTTTAAAGGAGCTTCTTTTCCTATAAAATCGTCAATTTTTTCGGAAATATCAAACACAACAACAATAAGGATGATGAGTGTCATCGAAAAAAAGAAAGTTCCTAAAAACTTTCGAATAATATATAAATCTAATAGTTTCAATTGAAGCAATTATAAATTATCAGTTATAAATTATAGATTATAAAGGCTATTAAAAAAGAATGCCCAATCAACTATAACCTAACCGCCATTTGTTTCACCATTTTTTCTTTCCATACTTTAAAAGTACCAGCAATAATTTGATTGCGCGCCTCCCCTACCAACCACAAAAAGAAAGCCAAATTGTGTACACTGGCAATTTGCCCTCCCAATAACTCTTGTGAATGAATAAGATGACGAAGATATGCTTTTGAATACTCACTATCAACATATGATGTACCATTTTCATCTAAAGGCGAAAAATCATTTTTCCATTTTTCGTTTTTGATATTTATCATTCCATTTTGGGTATATAACAATCCATGTCTTGCATTACGAGTTGGCAACACACAATCAAACATATCAATACCAAGCGCAATGCTTTCCAATAAATTAATTGGAGTACCCACCCCCATTAAGTATCTTGGTTTATCAGCAGGAAGAATATCACAAACAAGCTCTGTCATGGCATACATATCTTCAGCAGGTTCACCAACAGATAAACCACCAATAGCATTTCCTTCGCGATTTTGTTCGGCAATAAATTCAGCCGAACGCTTTCTCAAATCAGGGTAAACACTTCCTTGTACTATAGGAAACAATGTTTGAGCATAGCCATATTTACCTTGCGTTTCATCAAAACGGGCACAACAACGCTTTAGCCAACGGTGCGTCATTTCCATTGATTTTTTTGCATAATTGTATTCGCACGGATATGGAGTACATTCATCAAATGCCATTATTATATCGGCCCCAATAGTACGCTGAATATCCATTACGCCTTCGGGGGTAAAAAAATGTTTACTGCCATCAATATGAGAAGTAAATTTAGCCCCCTCTTCGGTTAACTTTCGCTGTCCTGACAGTGAATATACCTGATAACCACCACTATCAGTAAGAATTGGTTTATCCCAGCCATTAAATTTATGCAAACCACCAGCTTTTTCAATGGTATCAAGCCCTGGTCGTAAATACAAATGATAGGTGTTTCCTAAAATAATTTGAGCTTTTATATCTTCTTTCAACTCTCGCTGATGTACTCCTTTTACGGTGCCAACAGTACCTACAGGCATAAAAATAGGTGTTTGAATGGTACCATGCTCGGTGCTAACCTCTCCTGCTCGTGCTTTACTATTTTTATCAGTATGAGAAATGGTAAATTTCATTTGCTTTAATTTGTATTGATTTTTACTAACAAGCTTAATTGTTAATTACTTTGTTTAAATCCTGTCAAAGATAGTATAATAGTGTACATCTCTTCAGTATATTTTTGCGGTGTATCATAAAAAAAGTAATTAATTATTAGGTGTAAAACCTTAATAATTCATTTGCTTTTTACTCATAAATACCTACTATTAATTAACGTATGCAAGCTTTCACAGCTTTTTCAATAGGATTAGTATTTTTTTGTGTATTTGCCATAGCACTTATCGTACAGCTTTGGTATTATCTGGCATATTACCGCAAACTAGCATTTTATAAAAAAACAGATAGTGAATCTTCATTCCCACCTGTGTCTATTATTATCTGCGCTCGTAACGAAGAAGACAATTTGGTTGAATTTTTACCATCCATATTTGCTCAGGAATACAGTAAATTTGAAGTAATTGTTGTTAATGATTGTTCATTTGATAATACTGCAGACATTTTAAAGGAGCTTGCAAAAAAGTATTCTAACCTAAAAATTGTAACCATTAATGAAACCAAAAACCATACACACGGCAAAAAGGTTGCATTGATGATGGGTATCAAAGGTGCATCATACGAACATCTTTTACTAACTGATGCTGATTGCAAACCCAACAGCAATCAGTGGTTAAAAAATATGGTTGAGCATTTTTCTAAAGAAACAGAAATTGTGCTTGGCTATGGTGCATTTGAAAAACAAAGTGGATTTTTGAATAAATTAATTCGATTTGATAACTTTTTATCCTCGCTACAGTTTTTATCTTTTGCATTAGCAGGCAAAACGTATAAAGGCAATGGTCGGAATTTGGCTTATAAAAAAGAGCTTTTCTTTAAAATGAAAGGCTTTGCTTCGCATTATCATATTGAAGCCGGAGATGATGATTTATTTGTAAACGAAGCAGCTACAAAACATAATTCAAAAATAGAAGTAAGTGTAAATAGTCATACGATATCACGTGTAAAAAAAACATTTTCAGATTGGCTTTTCCAAAAACGTAGACATTCAAGCACATTTAGAAAATATAACACTGCAAGCAAACGCCTATTAATATCAATTCGTTTGAGCATTTATATTTTGTATATTAGCTTAATAACATTATTAATATTACAGTTTCAGCCGATTGTGGTTTTATCTTTGTTTTTTTTAAGATTTATTATACAAATGATTATCTTTAACAAATCAATGAAGTTGTTGGATGAAAAAGACTTATTATTCATATCGCCATTAATTGAATTTATATTATTATTTGTGTATCCTCTATTATTAATAATGAATATGATGATGCGTAAAAACAAATGGGAAAAAACAAATGGATGAACTAGAATTTGAAACCAATCTATCAGTAAAAGCGGTTTACGACTATAATCTAATCAAATCCGCTTTAGAGAAAAACGATCAAAAAGCTTTTGCTGAATTGATGGATCGTTATCGTGATTCAGTTTATTTTATGTTGTTAAAAATGGTTAACAATAAAGATGATGCAGATGATTTAACCATTGAAGCATTTGGAAAAGCATTTAAACGTTTACACCAATATACCCCCACATATGCTTTTAGTACTTGGTTGTTTAAAATAGCATCAAACAATTGTATTGATTTTATCCGTAGAAAAAAAATGAATGTATTTTCTATTGATAAAAAATATGAGAATGATGAAGGAGGCGAACTTAACATGGATATTAGAGCAGAAGGAATGGATCCAGAAGAAAACATGGTTAAGAAACAAAAAATGCAACACATGCATGCAATTGTTGAAAAACTAAAACCTCGTTATCGCACACTTGTTGAATTACGCTATTTCGAAGAGCTTTCATACGAAGAAATTGCTGAAAAATTAGATTTACCCTTAGGTACTGTTAAGGCTCAACTATTTAGAGCACGAGAATTTTTAGCTACAATTTTAAAGAATTCACCTGAAAAATTATAAATTTTATACAAACTAGAATTAATGGGTTTTCCGCTCTAAAAATTGAATACAAATTGATTTCGATAATAAAAAAATATTTCCCAAACCTTACAGAACAACAACAAAATCAATTTACTCAGCTTTATGAGCTGTATAAAGAATGGAATGCACAAATTAATGTTATTTCACGAAAAGATATTGATTCTCTTTACGAAAAGCATATTTTACACTCACTAGGAATTGCAAAAATAATTTCCTTTAAAAAAGGCACGTCCATTATGGATGTTGGCTGTGGTGGGGGATTTCCAGGAATCCCCTTAGCTATATTATTTCCCGAATGCAATTTTTATTTAATTGATGCTATTGGCAAAAAAATAAAAGTAGTAAATGCTATTGCTGAAAGTATTGGCTTACAAAACCTAAAAGCTGAACATAAAAGAGCTGAAGATGTAAAAGAGAAATTTGAATTTGTCGTGAGCAGAGCTGTTACAGACGCTTCTGCATTTTACAAATGGGTACAAAAAAGCATTAACAAAAATCAATTCAATACACTACCCAACGGCATATTGTTTTTAAAAGGTGGCGACTTATCTGAAGAACTTCTTCCTTTTAAAAAACACGTTATCATTTACAATTTGAGCGATTATTTTTCAGAAGAATTTTTCGATACAAAAAAAGTAGTGTACCTTCCCTTTTAAACAGAACAGCCCGCTTTTATGAGCGGGCTGTTCTGTTTAATTTGGTTTTTATTATAATAAAAAAGCACCTTAGTACCATGAAATACAAACGAATGCCCATAGAAATAGAATCGCCAGAGCAATTGGGATATGAAACTATTGAATGTAACCTTGCCGAAAGTTCGGTGCATGATGCTATATTCAAAAATCTTAATTTAAATTTGGATGAATTAATCCTTTGCTATGGTGATCATATAGGAAAACCAGAATTACGCCAACTTATTGCACAAGAATACGATAATATTTTGGCAAACGATGTTTTACTAACAGCTGGTGCTGCTGCAGCCTTGTTTATTGTTGCCACTTCATTGCTCCAAAAAGAAGACCACCTTATTGTTATTCGCCCTAATTATGCAACCAATATTGAAACACCTAGATCTATTGGTTGCGAAATTGATTTTATAGATTTGCAGTTTGAGAACAACTTCCAAATAGATATAAATGCTGTTAAAAAGTTAATAAAAAACACAACAAAATACATCAGCATAACTACACCACATAACCCTACAGGAACAATTATTGACGAAAAAACACTTTTAGAACTTATAAAACTCGCAGAAACTAATAACATTTATTTGTTAGTTGATGAAACCTACAGAGATTTAAGCCCAGAAAAACAATTACCTTTAGCGGCTACACTTTCAGAAAATGCCATAAGCGTTTCGTCTGTTTCAAAAGCGTTTGGTTTGCCGGGTATTAGAATAGGTTGGTTGATAACTAGAAATAAAAAACTTCAAGAACTATTTTTAGCAGCCAAAGAACAGATATTTTTATGCAATTCAGTTCTTGATGAAGAAATAGCCTATCAATTTTTACTAAAAAAACATGAATTTCTACCTGAAATTCAAGAAAAAATCATTAAAAACAGACTAATTTTAAAAAATTGGATGAAAAACCATCCTTTTTTAGAGTGGATAGAGCCACAAGCTGCTGTTGTATGTTTTCCACGTATAAAAAGTGAAAAAGAAATTGATATAGAACAGTTTTACAATAAGTTGTACACCAATCATAAAACATTGGTTGGCGCTGGCCATTGGTTTGAGATGGACAAACGATATATGCGTATAGGTTACGGTTGGCCAAACTCCGAAACTCTTATCAAGGGGTTAAATAACATTACTAAAGCTTTAAAAGAGTCATTAAAATAACATTTTTTGCCGACTAAAAGCCATTTTATGAAAGTAAATTTTTACTTTTGTGCCCTTAACTTAACCATTAATTATGGAAGCACAATTTTATGCACACCCAACAGCTGTGATTGATGAAGGGTGCACAATTGGAAAAGGAACAAAAATATGGCATTTTTCTCATGTTATGTCAAATTGTACTTTAGGTGAAAACTGTAACCTTGGTCAAAATGTAGTAGTCTCTCCAGGTGTTGTTTTGGGCAAAAATGTTAAGATTCAAAACAATGTTTCTATTTATACAGGAGTAATTTGCGATGACGATGTGTTTTTAGGTCCCTCAATGGTGTTTACCAACGTAATAAATCCCAGAAGCGCTATCAATCGTAAAAACGAATACGCCAAAACACATGTTGGCAAAGGAGCTTCAATTGGAGCCAATGCTACAATTGTTTGTGGGCACAATATTGGCGATTATGCATTTATTGGCGCTGGAGCTGTGGTTACTAAAAATGTACCCGCTTATTCACTTTGGGTTGGAAATCCAGCAAAACAAATGGGTTGGATTAGCGAATACGGACACCGCTTAAAATTCGATGAAAACAATATTGCCATATGTAAAGAAAGCAAAGAACACTATAAATTAGAAGGCAATTCTGTGACAAAAATTGAAGCTAAAGTAAACGCATAAATAGCTATTAAAGCACTGATATTTAAAACTATATGAGTAAAATAAAATTTGCAGTAATTGGACAAGGGCATATCGGAAAACGCCATGCCGAAATGGTTCGTAGAAACGAAGAGTCAGAATTGGTTGCTGTTTGCGATATTGCAAGCAAAGAACAACTAGGATTAGGTGAATTAAAAGAAGCATTCTACCCTTCAGTAGAAAAAATGCTTGCGGCACACCCTGAAATTGATGTTGTAAGCATCTGTACACCAAATGGTTTGCATGCTCAGCATTCCCTAACAGCACTTGCTGCCAAAAAGAATATTATTTGCGAAAAGCCAATGGCTTTAACAAAAGCCGATTGCGAAAACATTATTTTTAAAGCCTTACAAGTACATAAAACCGTATTTTGTGTAATGCAAAACCGTTACTCACCACCCTCTAAATGGCTAAAGGATATTGTTGAAAATCAAATAATTGGCGATATTTATATGGTTCAATTAAATTGCTATTGGAACCGTGACGACCGTTACTACAAAAAAGGAGGTTGGAAAGGAACTCAAAAACTTGATGGTGGTACTTTGTTTACCCAATTCTCCCACTTTATAGATATCATGTATTGGCTTTTTGGCGATATTAAAGACATTCAAGCAAAATTCAAAAACTTCAATCACTCTGGGCTTACTGAATTTGAAGATAGCGGTTATGTAAATTTTAACTTTGTAAATGGTGGTATGGGCAGTATCAACTACTCTACATCGGTATGGGATACCAACCTTGAAAGCAGTATAACCATTATTGGAAGTAAAGGAAGCGTTAAAGTGGGTGGTCAATACATGGATAAAGTAGAATATTGCAACATTAAAGATTATAAAATGCCTGAATTAGCGGCTACAAATGCGGCAAACGATTATGGTGGATACAAAGGTTCGGCTAACAATCACAACTATATTTTCCAAAATGTAATTGATACCCTAAAAGGACGCACTGTAATTACAACAAATGCAATGGAAGGTCTAAAGGTTGTTGATATTATCGAACGCATTTACGCACTCAGAAAAAAAAGCAAAAAAAGTAATAAATTTTTATTCGATTAATTCTACTATAACTTAAACAACATATATGTATAACAAAATTTTAAGAAAAGAAGCCAAAATAGCAGTTATTGGTCTTGGTTATGTGGGTTTACCAATTGCATTGGCTTTTGCTAAAAAAGTAAAAGTTATTGGTTTTGATATTAATGAAGAACGTGTAAAAATGATGCAAAACAATATCGATCCTTCTTGTGAGTTAGAGGCAAAAGACTTTGAAGGTTGCGATATTGAATTTACTACATCATTGGATGTGTTGAAGCAAGCTAACTTCTTTATTGTTGCAGTTCCGACCCCTATTGACGAACACAATTTGCCTGATTTAAAACCACTTCTGGGCGCTAGCCGTTCGGTTGGTAAAGTATTAAAAAAAGGAGATTATGTGGTTTATGAATCTACTGTTTATCCGGGCTGTACTGAAGATGATTGTGTACCCGTTTTAGAAGAAGTTTCGGGACTAAAATTTCGTGACGACTTTAAAGTTGGCTACTCACCAGAACGTATCAATCCAGGCGATAAAGAACATACCATCACAAAAATTTTAAAAATAGTTTCGGGTTGTGGCGAAGAATCACTTGAAAACATTGCTAATGTTTACAAAATTATTGTAGAACCAGGTATTCACAAAGCAGCATCAATAAAAATTGCTGAAGCTGCAAAAATTATTGAAAATACACAACGCGATGTAAACATTGCATTAATGAACGAACTTTCGTTTATTTTCAGACGTTTGGGCATCAATACCTACGATGTGTTGGAAGCTGCTGGTACAAAATGGAATTTCTTGAAATTTTCGCCAGGTTTGGTGGGTGGACACTGTATTGGTGTTGACCCTTACTATTTAACATATAAAGCAGAGCAATTAGGATACCATGCACGTATCATAAATTCAGGTAGAATTATTAACGATTCTATGGGATATTACATTGCTAAACAAACAGTTAAAGCAATTATTGCAGCTAAGAAAAATTTAACAATCTCGCGCGTTTTGGTGATGGGAGCTACATTTAAAGAAAATGTAAGCGATATTCGCAATTCTAAAGTAGCTGATGTTATTAAAGAATTTCGTTCATTTGGTGTTGCTGTTGATATTGTTGACCCACACGCTTCTTCAGAAGAATTAAAACACGAATATGGCTTTGAATTAGC
>JBASCV010000271.1:0-35792 GCA_049651825.1 Bacteroidia bacterium | reverse complement strand
CAATTCATTTCCTGCTCAAGTATTTATGGGCGATACAGGAAGTTTAGCTTTAGGGGGTATTATAGCAGTATTTGCAATTGCAATTCGTAAGGAACTTTTAATACCAATTCTTTGTGGTGTGTTTTTGGTAGAAAATCTATCTGTAATTCTACAGGTTTATGTGTTTAAATACCGTAAGAAAAAATATGGAATTGAATATGCACGAGAAAATCGGTTGTTAAAAATGGCCCCATTGCATCATCATTATCAAAAATTAGGAATGCATGAAGCTAAGATTGTGTCACGTTTTTGGATTATCGGAATCATGTTGGCGGTGTTGACTATTGTAACATTAAAATTGAGGTAGAAATAATCAATTGGTGAAATGCAATGCAGAATATGAAAGAAGTAAATAAAAAGCGTTTGGTTGTTTTAGGTGCAGGCGAGAGTGGTGTAGGGACAGCGGTTCTTGCATTGAAAAAAGGCTTTGATGTTTTTCTTTCTGACAAAGGAAAAATAAAAGATAAATACAAAGACGTTCTAACAAAATATGATATTAAATGGGAAGAGGGTACACATACCGAGGCATTGATTTTAAATGCAGATGAAGTAGTGAAAAGTCCTGGTATTCCTGATAAAGTAGAGTTAATAAAACAATTGCATAAGCAAGGAACTCCTGTAATTTCTGAAATAGAATTTGCTGGAAGATATACAAAAGCTAAAAAAATATGTATTACGGGTAGTAATGGAAAAACAACAACAACATTACTCATTCATCACATATTAAAAAAAGCTGGTGTAAATGTGGCACTTGGTGGAAATATTGGAAAAAGTTTTGCGATGCTTGTTGCAGAAAATACTTGTGATGGGGATAAAGCAGATGTTGATTATTACGTATTGGAGTTGAGTAGCTTTCAGTTGGATGGGATGTTTGATTTTAAAGCGGATATAGCTGTATTGTTGAATATAACGCCTGACCACTTGGATAGATATAATTATGAATTGCAAAATTATGCGGATTCAAAATTTAGAATTATACAAAATCAAACAGAGCAAGATGCATTTGTGTATTGCATTGATGATGAGGTGATAGCAAAAGAGTTAAGTAAAAAAACAATTAAAGCAAAACAGTACCCTTTTTCAATACAACAAAAAGTAGAACAAGGAGCATTTTTAAATGAAAACAATCAATTAGTAATAAACCCAAATAACACAAACCCTTTATTTATGACAATTCAAGAACTTGCGCTACAAGGAAAACACAACATCTACAATTCAATGGCTGCGGCTGTTTCTACTAAATTAGTAGAAATTAGAAAAGAAACAATTCGTGAAAGTTTATCGGATTTTCACAACATAGCTCACCGTTTAGAGGTAGTTGGTAATGTACACGGAATAGAATTTATTAATGATTCTAAAGCTACAAATGTAAACTCTACATGGTACGCTTTGGAGAGTATGACTAAACCCGTTATCCTTATTTTAGGTGGTGTAGATAAAGGAAATGATTATTCAATGCTTCACTCTTTGGTAAAAGAAAAAGTAAAAGCAATTATTTGTTTAGGCACAGATAATAAAAAAATTGTAAAAGCATTTACAGGTGTTGTTGATACAATTCTTGAGGCTAGTTCTGCTAAAGAAGCGGTAGATAAATCCTATAAATTGGGTAAAAAAGGTGATACAGTATTATTATCTCCTGCTTGTGCTAGCTTTGATTTGTTTGAAGATTACGAAGATCGTGGAACTCAATTTAAACAAGCTGTTAGAAGTTTGTAATTTATAAAACGATTGTAACGTAAAATGGTAAGTTTATTCAAATATATAAAAGGTGATAAAGTAATTTGGACAGTAGTTCTATTGCTTTCTCTTTTATCTATATTGGTGGTATACAGTTCTGTAATTGCTTTAGCCTACCGATACAAGGGCGGAGATACAAGTTCCTATCTTATAAAACATGTTTTTATTGTTGGTTCAGGAATTTTATTGATGTATTTTATACATAAAGTAAAGTATGCATATTTTTCACGAATATCGCAACTTGCCATCTATCTTGCTGCTCCGTTACTTTTGTACACGCTTGTAAATGGTGTTAGTGCTGGTGATGCAAGCCGTTGGTTGGCAATACCTGGAACATCACTTACATTTCAAACATCTGATTTTGCAAAGCTTGCTTTGATAACCTATGTAGCGCGTATGTTATCAATAAAACAAAATCAGATTAAAGATTTTAAAACAGGTTTTTTACCAATAGTTATCCCTGTAGGTATTATTTGTGCATTAATTTTACCTGCTAATTTTTCTACTGCTGCGTTATTATTTATGACCTGTTTTGTATTGATGTTTATTGGACGAATGAATGCCAAACATTTATTATTGTTATTGGGTTCGGGTGTTTTTGTTGGAGGAATTATTGCCGTATTGATATTTAATTTTCCAAATGCAATTCCTCGTGGAGCAACATGGAAAGCTCGAATCGAAAATTTTTCGAAAGGAGATAGTGAAAGCAATTTTCAGGCCGAACAAGCAAAGATTGCCATTGCAACTGGTGGTATTATTGGACAAGGACCGGGTAATAGTGTACAACGTAATTTTTTACCTCAAGCTTCGTCTGATTTTATTTTTGCAATTTTAATAGAAGAGTGGGGACTTATAATGGCTATAGTTATTCTTTTTTTATACCTCATTTTATTGTTTAGAGGAGTACGTTTAGCAATAAAAACAGAGCGAACATTTGGAAGTTTATTGGCAATAGGTTTAACTTTTAGTCTTGTTTTTCAAGCGATGATTAACATGGCAGTTGCAGTAAATTTATTTCCAGTTACAGGACAACCATTACCATTGGTAAGTATGGGCGGAACATCTATATGGTTTACAAGTATTGCTTTAGGTATGATTTTAAGTGTTAGTAGAGAAAGTGAAGCACAAAATATAAAGGAAGGAGGTACAGTTGCAACCGCTTAAAATTATAGTTAGTGGAGGTGGTACAGGAGGCCATATTTTTCCTGCTATTGCAATTGCAAATGCAATTAAAGCAATTAGGCCTGATACCGAGTTTTTATTTGTTGGTGCAGAAGGCAAAATGGAAATGGAAAAAGTACCAGCTGCGGGTTATAAAATTGAAGGGCTTTGGATTAGTGGCTTTCAGCGAAAATTAACAATGTCTAACCTTGCCTTTCCTTTTAAATTGATTAGTAGTTTGTTGAAGGCCAGGAAAATATTGAAAAAATTTAAGCCCAATGCCGTTATTGGTACTGGTGGATTTGCTAGTGGACCAATGCTTCAAGTGGCTTCAAAAAATGGGATTGTTACTTTAATTCAGGAGCAAAATTCATTTCCAGGTATCACAAATAAATTGTTGTCAAAAAGTGTTGATAGGATTTGTGTTGCTTACGCTGGAATGGAAAAATATTTTCCTAAAGAAAAAATAATTTTAACAGGAAACCCTATTCGTCAGGATATAACAAATATTGAAGAAAAGCGAGAGAGAGGACAAGAGTTATTTGGTTTAGATAAAAATAAAAAAACAGTATTAGTAATTGGTGGTAGCTTAGGTGCTAGAACGATTAATGAGAGTATTGAAAAGTGTCTAGAAACATTTGAAAAAAATAACATACAACTGGTATGGCAAACAGGAAAAGGCTATTATGAAATAGCGAAAGCTTCTGTAGCCAAGTATGAAGATAAAGGTATAAAGGCATTTGATTTTATACAAAAAATGGATTACGCTTATGCTGTAGCCGATGTTGTAATATCACGTGCAGGTGCTAGCTCTGTATCTGAATTGTGTTTGGTTAAAAAGCCTTGCATATTGATTCCTTCGCCTAATGTAGCAGAAGATCATCAAACTAAAAATGCAATGGCACTTGTAACTTATAATGCTGCAATTTTACTTAAAGATATTGATGCTCGTGAAAAATTATGTAGCGAGTTAATCAATTTAATTAATGATACGGAACAATGTAATAAACTTTCTGGAAACATTGGAAGATTAGCCTTGAGCGATTCCGCAAATGTAATTGCAAATGAAGTATTGAGTTTAATAAATGGAAGAGCAAAATAATTTTTTGACTAATCTAAAGTATGTTTACTTCCTTGGTATAGGAGGTATTGGGATGAGTGCGCTTGCCCGATATTTTCATGCAATGGGAAAATCGGTTAGTGGTTATGATAAAACCAGCACAAAGCTTACAGATGAGTTAATTTCGGAAGGAATAGATATTCATTTTGATGATGATTTAAGCTTGTTGAGTGTTGATTTAATGAACCCCAATTCTCAAATCTTAATTGTATATACTCCTGCAATCCCTAAAGAACATAAAGGATATAACTATTTTAAAAACAATAACTATATTATAAAAAAACGTGCTGAAGTGCTAGGGCTAATAACGGATGCTTCTTTTACCCTTGCTGTTGCTGGTACGCATGGAAAAACTACAACATCTTCGCTAATAGCGCATCTGTTAAAAGTTGCGAGTCTCAATCCTTCTGCATTTTTAGGAGGCATTACTCAAAATTATAATACGAATTTACTATTAAGCGAGAACTTGAAAAACTACGAACTACAAACTTTGAACTACGAGCTTATTGTAGTAGAAGCAGATGAGTATGATCGTTCTTTTTTAACACTACATCCCGAAATAGCTGTAATTACATCTGTTGACGCTGATCATTTGGATATTTATGGTGATAAAAAGTATGTGGAAGAATCCTATGATATGTTTGCAAAACAAGTGAAATCGAAACTTGTTCTTAAAAAAAGTATTGCAAAAAAAATAACTACAAATGCTCAACTATTTACTTATTCGGTAAGTGATGAATCGGCTGATTATTATGCAAAAAATATACGAATAGAAAATGCTGCTTATCATTACGATGTAGTTACACCTCATTCTATATTGAAAGACGTTACCCTGGGATTACCTGGATTACATAATGTTGAAAACTCCATTGCGGCAATTGCAGTGGCTAGTATAATGAATGTTGAGCAATCATATATAGTAAACGCACTGAAAACATTTAAAGGCGTGCGTAGACGATTTGATTATCAAATAAAAACAGAAAATCTTGTTTTTATAGATGATTACGCACACCATCCAGAAGAGTTAAAAGCAACCATTAACTCTGCGAAACAAATGTATCCAGGCAAAAAAATAATAGGAATATTTCAACCTCATTTATATTCCCGTACACGTGATTTTGCCGATGAATTTGCAAAAAGCTTGGATTTGTTAGACGAGTGTATTTTGATGGAAATTTATCCAGCCCGTGAATTGCCTATTGATGGTGTTTCTTCACAAATGTTGTTAGATAAAATGAAGTTGACTAAAAAAAGTATTTGCTCAAAAGATAAATTGATAGATGAAGTAGTTAGTCGGCCGTTAGAAGTGTTGATTACACTTGGCGCTGGCGATATAGATACGTTCGTGGGGCCATTGAAAATAGAATTGAATAAAAAAGGATTTGAAAAAGTTTAAAAAAATAGCAATTATTACCATTTGGTGTTTACTGGCCACAGGTTTGCTGGTAAGCATGGGTTTTGTAAATAAAGAACAGGATTCTTTGTTATGCAAAAGCCTTGATATTAAAGTAAATCAAGATGCCGACTTGTATTTTTTAAACAAAATGGATATAGCACAATTGATTCACGATAGAGGAGACTCTATAATTAATCAACGCAAGGCGAATGTAAATATAGTAGCAATACAAAAAGCACTGAAAAGTCACGAAAATATAGCACAGGCTAATGTATATGTAACCATTGATGGTAAAGTTAAAGTTGAAGTAAAACAGCGCAGGCCATTGATGAGAATAGTAAACATGAATCAAGATAGTTACTATGTTGATGATGAAGGCAAATTGATGCCACTTTCTGATAAATATACAGCCAAAGTAATTATTGCAAATGGTTTTATTAATGAACCATACGCACGTAATTACAAATTTTCGGCAAAAGAAATTGCTAAAGATGAAAAACGTGCTAAAGCCAGTATGCTTGATGATTTGTATTCAATGGCTCTATATATTGATGCCAACCCTTTTTGGAAAGCACAAGTACAGCAAATTTATATAAATGAAAATAATGATATGGAACTAGTTCCATTAGCAGGCAATCAGAGAATTATTTTTGGAGATACAACGGCTATGAACGAAAAATTTAATAAGCTATTAGTTTTCTATCAAGAAGGCTTAAATACCACTGGTTGGTGGAATAAATACTCAACGATTAATTTAAAGTTTAAAAATCAAATTGTTTGTACAAAAAAAATATAACACAATGGAACCATCAGAAATAGTAGTAGGATTAGACATCGGAACAACAAAAATTGTAGCAATTGTTGGCAGAAGAAATGAATTTGGAAAAATTGAAATACTCGGAATGGGTAAGTCTGAGTCTTTTGGAGTTGCCAGAGGGGTTGTTCAAAATATCGATAAAACAGTTGAATCTATTCGTACTGCAGTAGCTGAAGCTGAAACAAAATCTGGGGTAGATATTAAAGTAGTAAATGTGGGTATTGCAGGTCAGCATATAAAAAGTGTTCAACACCGCGGTATTAAAACTAGGGCAAGTGTAGAAGAAGAAATTGCTCAAAAAGATATTGATGCTCTGATTGATGATATGTTTCGTTTGGTGATGCAACCAGGTGAAGAAATTATTCATGTGTTGCCACAGGAATATATTATAGATAGTGAGCAAGGAATTAAGAATCCGATAGGGATGTCAGGTATTCGATTAGAAGCCAATTTTCATATCATTACCGGACAAATAGCTGCTGCTAGAAACATCTATAAGTGTGTACACAAGGCAGGTTTAGAGGTTGCTGAATTGATGCTTGAGCCATTGGCATCGGCAGAGGCGGTGTTGAGCGATGAAGAAAAAGAAGCAGGTGTTGTTTTGGTTGATATTGGTGGCGGTACAACAGATGTTGCTATTTTTCAAGACGGTATTATTCGGCATACTGCAGTTATTCCATTTGGTGGAAATGTAATAACTGAAGATATAAAAGAAGGCTGTACCATTATAAAAAATCAGGCCGAATTACTGAAAATAAAATTTGGTTCAGCATTAGCCAGTGAAAATCAAGAAAATGAAATAGTTTCTATTCCAGGCTTAAGAGGCCGTCCTCACAAAGAAATTTCCGTTAAAAATCTTTCAGCCATCATTCAGGCCCGTATGGAAGAAATTATTGAACATGTTTATTATGAAATAAAAAATTCGGGATACGAGAAAAAATTAATCGCAGGAATTGTAATTACTGGTGGTGGTGCTCAGTTGCGACATGTAACTCAATTAGTTGAGTACATTACTGGTATGGATACTCGTATCGGATATCCCAATGAACATTTAGCCAAAGGAAGCGATGAAATTACAAGTCCTATGTTTGCTACTTCTGTTGGTTTAATCATGAAAGGTTTTGAAACACTTGATAAACAAAATAAGAAAAATAATATAACGGCTTCTACAACATCTATTACACAGCATTCAGAAGAAAAAAGAACATCGGGCTTTTTTGATAAGTTGAAAAGTTTCTTTGATGAAGACACCGCTCAACAATAGTTTTTAAACTGTTTAGAAATTAACATTTAGCAGTTAGTAACTAATAAGGAGTGTGTAAAAAATGCATTCAAAAAAGCATGAATTTTATACTTTGAAATTCTATAGTATCTGTAAAAAAATAAATAATACCAACATTATAAAAAAATAAAATGATGAAATTCGACCTAACCCAAGACAATTCAGCTATAATTAAAGTAATAGGTGTAGGTGGTGGCGGAAGCAACGCTGTTAACCACATGTATAAACAAGGCATTAAAGGCGTTGATTTTTTTGTGTGTAACACCGATCAGCAATCGCTAGATATGAGCCCCGTTCCAACAAAAATTGTATTAGGCGCAAGCTTAACAAAAGGACGTGGAGCTGGCTCTTTGCCTGAAGTTGGTAGAAATGCTGCAATTGAAACAATAGAAGAAATAAAATCTATTTTAGGAAACAATACTGAAATGGTTTTTATTACTGCTGGTTTAGGTGGTGGTACAGGTACAGGTGCTGCTCCTATTATTGCTAAGGCAGCTAAAGAATTGGGAATATTAACTGTTGGTATTGTTACTATTCCGTTTGGCTTTGAAGGTAAAAAAAGAAAATCACAAGCCGATGCAGGATTAGAAGCGTTGAAACAAAATGTAGACACATTGTTAGTAATCAGCAATGATAAATTACGTGAAATTTATGGTAACTTAAAAGTTACTGAAGCTTTTGGCCACGCTGACGATGTGTTGTCTACAGCGGCAAAAGGTATTGCTGATATTATTACTACTACATTGCAAATCAATACCGATATTAATGACGTTAAAACAGTAATGAAAGACAGTGGTGTTGCTATTATGGGTTCTGCTTTAGCATCTGGTGAGAGCCGTGCATTGAGAGCTGTTGAGCAAGCATTGTCATCTCCATTGTTGAACGATAGCGATATTCGTGGTGCTCGTTATGTGTTGGTAAACATCACTTGTGGTGAAGATGAAATTACAATGGATGAGTTGGGAGAAATTACTGACTATATTCAAGAAGCTGCTGGCATGACAGCTGAGGTTATTAAAGGTTATGGTGTTGACCCATCGTTAGGTGATAAAGTTAGCGTAACTATTATTGCTACTGGTTTTGATGCTAAAGGTGGAGTAGGTGGTAAATTTGAAAAACCTGCTGAGCGCATTTTACATATATTGCAAGATGAAACTAAAACTAAAACAGTTGAAACTCCAGTTGTAGCTCCTGTAGTTAATACTTTTGTGCCTACTTCAAAAGTTGAAGAAATAACTTCTTATACAAAGGATGAAGTAAAAGATGAAGTAAAATATCCCATCAATGAAAACAAGCAATTTGCTGCCGATGAGCCATTTTTATTTATAAAAAAAGAGGATGTGCCATCTGAAACAAAAGAGGAGCAAGTATCTTTTGAATTTGAAATTACAAATACAACAAGTGTAGAAAATACATCGGAAGATGAGTTTACTACTTTGGCTTGGGATGAAGAGCCTTACTTGAAATCTGAATCATCTGTTGAAGAAAATGAAAATACAGAAAATACAATTATTGCAAAAGTTCAGAATGACGAACAAATGAAAAAAGCTCAAGATAGAGTTTCAAGATTAAAAGAGCTGAATTTTAAGTTGCTAAAAACTCCAAATGGGTTGTCTGAATTGGAAAATGAGCCTGCTTATAAAAGAAAAAATATTAACTTAGAGAGTACACCTCACTCTTCAGAGTCTCAGGTTTCTCGTTATACATTATCTGAAGGCGAAGATAAAAAAATTGAAATTAAACCTAATAACTCATTTCTGCACGATAATGTAGACTAATAATTGTTAAAGGGATAAAAACAAAATCGCCTCGCTAATTTAGCGAGGCGTTTTTGTTTGAAATGAATTCTGGTATTAAATACGTTTTAGTGCAGAGTGCTTGTGAAACTTTAGAGAAATAGGCTTAAGCTTTGTAGTCGATAATCCCGCCATTCTCGCACTTTATTGTACGCGAAGGAAATTTGTTAAACATCATAATGTCGTGAGTTGCAATAATAACAGCTCTTCCATTTTTACTAATATCAAGCAATGTATTCATTATATCTTCCGATGTTTCAGGATCTAAATTTCCTGTTGGTTCATCGGCAAGTATTAGTTCTGGGTCATTAAGTAAAGCTCGTGCAATAGAAATACGCTGCTGTTCCCCTCCAGATAATTCGTGTGGCATCTTGAATCCTTTGGTACCTAATCTCACTTTTTCGAGTACTTCCTGAACACGTTTTTGCATATCGTTTTTATTTTTCCAGCCTGTAGCTTTCAAAACAAATAATAAATTTTCATTTATTGTTCTGTCGGTTAATAACTGAAAATCTTGAAAAACTATGCCTAGTTTTCGTCTTAAAAACGGAATTTCTTTGCGTTTAATATTTATCAGATTAAACCCTGCAACATTAGCTTCGCCTTGTATTAAAGGTAATTCGGCATAAAGTGTTTTTAGTAAACTACTTTTTCCACTTCCTGTTTTTCCTATTAAATAAACAAATTCCCCCTTATCTACGCTAAGAGAAATGTTGTTTAGCACCATGTTGTGCTTTTGGAAAATCGAAATTTTGTCTAGTCTTATGATTGTATCGAGTGCCATATTTATATGATGTAAAGTTACATCAGAAGCCTATAAATTGATTTTTTTTTAAGCAATAGTTTCAACATATATGCGTTAATAACTTTCAGATATCTTAAATATAAATCTTTTTATCATTATTAATTTTACGCTTTATACACACCATTTTGTAAATGAGCAAATTAAGGGGAGTTGCGTTTTTCGCATTGTTTTTTGTTGGCCTTCTGGAAGGGACAACTGTTTTTGCGCAGAAAACAGTTGTGTATATTCATGCAGATGCTGAATTTAAAAACGCAATTGAGCTTTTTCAAAAAGAAAAATACAGTGCTGCGCAAAAGAGCTTTAATAAAATAATTGCTACACATGCTGATTTGAACTCTGCAATAAGGTCTGATGCAGAATATTACAGTGCAATATGCGCAATAGAATTGTTTAATAAAGATGGCGAATTTTATTTAAAACAATTTATTTACAACTATCCAGAAAGTCCTAAAGTTAAAAACGCTTATTTCTATTTAGCAAAATATAATTATATAAAAAAGAAATATACCGAGGCCAACGAATGGTTTGACAAAGTTGATATATACGATTTAACAACTGAAGAACTTGCTGAATTTTATTTTAAAAGAGGTTACGGATTTTTTGTGACGGAAAAAATGGATTTGGCTAAAAAAGATTTTTATGAAATAAAAGATGTAGATAACGTGTATGCCGCATCGGCCAAGTATTACTATGCTCACATACTTTATAACGAAAAAAATTATGAAACAGCTTTAAAAGATTTTTTAAAACTTCAACATAACGAAACGTTTAAGTCGGTTGTTCCATTCTACATTGCTCAATTGTACTATTTACAAGGTAAGTATGATAATGTTATAGCTTACGCTCCTAAGCTTTTAGATTCAGTTAACTCTAAACGTGCACCAGAAATAGCACGTATTATAGGTGAGTCATATTATCATACATTACGTTACGCTGATGCGATTCCATATTTAAAAAAATATGAAACTTCTATTGGTACCTTAAATCGAGACGATAGTTATCAGATGGGTTATGCTTATTATAAAGTTAAAGATTACGATAATGCTCGTAATTATTTTATCAATGCTACCTCTATTGATAATGACTTATTAGCACAAAATGCTTTTTACCACTTGGCAGATTGTTATTTGAAAGCAGGACAAAAACAAAACGCTCGAAATGCATTTGGATTATCCTCCAATCTCGCTTTCGATAGAACTATTCAAGAAGATGCATTGTTTAATTATGCAAAATTAAGCTACGAACAAGCATTTAATCCATACAATGATGCAATCAAAGCGTTTCAGAAATATATTAAAGAATACCCTAATTCAATTAGAGTTGATGAGGCGTATACTTATTTGGTAAATGTATTTATTACCTCAAAAAATTATAAAGATGCCTTAGAAGCTCTTGAAAATATTAAAATGCTTACTCCTGAATTGGCTCAAATATATCAAAAGGTTGCTTTTTATAGAGCTGTTGAACTATTTAATAATGCTCAATATAGTGATGCACTCGATCATTTTAATAAAGCTGTTATACATAAATCGGATAAATTGTTAACAGCTCTTTCTATGTATTGGATTGGTGAATGTTATTATAGAGAAGGCCAGTATCAAAGCGCAATTTATAGCTATTTAGCATATCTTGATGAACCGGGCTCGGTTAGTGCCTCAGAAATAACTGACGCTAATTATAATATAGGCTACTGTTTTTTTAAACAAAAGGATTATACCAATAGCAATTTATGGTTTAGGCGATTTGTTACTTTTAAACCTAATGCTGATCCTAAAAAAGTAAATGATGCTTATAACAGAATTGGCGATGGTTATTTTATGATGCGCGATTTTAGTAATGCTGTAGATTATTATGATGAAGCACATAAAATGAAATTAATAGATGCTGATTATTCATTATATCAAAAGGCAATATCTAATGGAGTTCAAAAAAAATATAAAGCTAAAGTAGACGATTTGAATTTGTTTATTCAAAACTATTTAAAGTCTCCATACATTCAAAAAGTAAAATTTGAGTTGGCTCAAACTTATTTAGCCGACAAACAAAATGATTTGGCATTATCTAGTTTTAAAAATTTTATAGAAGAGTATCCTAATAGTTATTATGTAAATAGCTGTTTGAGCAAAATAGGTTTAATATACTATAATACTAAAGATGATGATAATGCACTATTATATTTTGATAGATTAATTAAGCGAGATCGTAAGTCGTCTGAGGCAAATGAAGCAATACATTTAGTTAAAGAAATATATACAGCTAAAGGAAATATTCAAGCTTTGGAAGAATATTTGTCTTCAATAGGTGCGTCTATGCCTGTTTTAGCACTCGATTCATTAACTTATAATGTTGCTAAAACACGCTATTTAGAACAAGATTGTAAAGCAGCTGTTGTTGATTTTGAAAAATATATTCAACGTTTTCCAGAAGGCTTATTTATTGTGAATGCAAGTTATTATAAGGCTGAATGTGAGCAGCAAAATGGAAATATTGATGCCGCTTTAGCTGGTTATAGCTTTGTTTTAAGTAAAAATACTAATCAGTTTACAGAAAAGGCCCTTTTTTATGCTTCAGATATTTTGTTTAAAAAACAAAATTATACTCAAGCATTTGATTACTACAAGCAGCTGAATGCAATTAGTACCAACGCTAAAAATATTTTTTCTTCTGCAATTGGTTCAATGAGGTGTGCTTATCAACTTAAAAACTATAATGATGCTATTGGTTATTCTAATATCGTTTTAGGTATTGAAAAAATAGAACAAATTTATATAAATGAAGCTCATTATATAATAGCTCACTCATTACTTGCCACTCAAAAAAATGATGAAGCTTTTGCTGAATTTAGAGCTTTAGCAAATACTGCTAAAAGCGAACTTGGTGCAGAGGCGTTATATCAAGTTGCATTTATTCAACATCAAAAAGGTGATTATAAAGAATGCGAAAAAACAATTTTTGATTTTATAAATAGTGATGGCGATTATCCTTATTGGGTTACTAAAGCCTTGATTTTATTGGCTGATAATTACGTTGCTCTAAAAGATAATTTTCAAGCCAAAACTACTTTGAAATCAATTGTAACCGATTCTGATATTCCTGAGTTGATTAAAATTGCTCAAGAAAAAATAGATAAAATTACAGTCGAAGAAGAAGCTGCCAAAGTTGTAAAACCTAAGTTAGAATCAATAAAAATACAGTTTGAAGGCGATAGTTTAGAACAGAAAAAGTTATTTGAAGAACCCCAAACAGAACCAGTAAAAGAGAATAACCCGCAATGAAAAAGTTAACTATAACATTCTTTTTTTTCTATGCATCATTATTGCTTCATACAGCAGAGGGTTTGGTACATGTAAATGCTAATAAAACTGCGTCATTAAGCGCACAGAGTATATTAGATTCAATGACCCTTGTTAATGTTGGTGAGTATAAACCAACAATTATGGATGCAAATAAAATGAGTGGAAATCCATCTTTTAGTGATTCAACAAAAAAAATACCTGTATCAGGTTTTTCAATTAACTCTAAAAAAATAGGAACAACGTTTAACGTTACTCCTATTCAAGCTGCAGAAATTGTAGGTGAGCCATTAGTGAAGCTATACAATGCACTTGTTAAAATAGGTATGGGTAATTACACTACACCTTATGGCGAGCTTTTTTATAATAGCCTACGCTCTAAAACTACTTCTTACGGTTTACGCTTAAAGCATTTGTCATCGGCCGCAACACTTAAAAATTATGGTTATTCAGGCTTTAGTGATAATGAAATTAATATTTATGGTAAACAATTTTTGAAGGAACACACTTTGAGTGGCAATTTTGATTATTCTAGAAATGTTGTACACTTTTACGGCTACGATGCTTTATTGAATGATATTAGTAGAGATACAACCCGCCAACGGTTCAACTCTTTTGCTGCTAATGCAGTATTAACAAGTCATTACACCGATAAAAGTAGAATCAATCATGATGTTAAATTATTATTCAATAATTTAACTGATAAATACGGTGCCGCTGAAAATAATATAAAATCGCTTGCTCAAATTAATACAGCATTAGGCAAAGAGGTTCTTAAAGTGAATGCGTCCGTTGATTATTATAATTACAAAACCTCAAATGATACTATCAACAATACAATTGTGTTGCTAAATCCTAATTTTGTAGCTGTTGGCGAAAAGTATAAAGTTAATTTAGGTTTTACAGCCGCAATGGATATGTTTGTTCAATCAAAATTTTATTTTTATCCGAATGTTGAATTAAGTTATAATGTAATTGACAATATTATTGTTCCTTTTATTAGCTTATCGGGCGATTTGAAAAAGAATAGTTATCAATCTTTTGTTAGTCAAAATCCTTTTGTTGTATCTACATTACAAATGCAAAACTCCAATAAAAAATACGATTTAACAGGAGGTATAAGAGGTACACTTTCTAGTAATACAGCATTCAGCACATTTGCGTCTTTTTCTAATCTTACTAACATGCCTCTTTTTGTTAATGATACTAATGAAGTTTTGCAAAATAAATTTTCTGTTATTTATGACGATGCATCTGTTGTAAAAGTTGGTGGTGAAATATCATATCAACAGCGCGAAAAGCTCCGTTTTGTTTTAAAGGGAGAGTACAATAGTTATAAAATGAAAAACGAATTGCGAGCTTGGTATACACCTCAATTTAGATTCGATTTATCCTCTAATTACAATTTAAAAGATAAAATAGTAGTGAAAATGGATTTGTTTTACATTGATAAACAATTTGCTAAAACCTTTGAAACCGATACAACAACTATAATAGGAATGAAGGTTGTAGCTAAAGAATTAAAAGGTATTTTTGACGCTAATATAGGTGTTGAATATAGGTATACCAAACGCTTTGCTTTATTCTTAAATTTCAATAATATAGCAAATGTTCGCTATTATAGATGGAGTAATTATCCTACACAACGATTTAATTTGATGGGGGGATTGTCTTATTCATTTTAATTGGTAAACCTGTTTTCAATCAGTTTATTATATATTTGCCTAGTTATAAATCTTTTAAACCTAAACACATGAAAAAACAATTACTCTTTGCTTCTATTAGTATTTGTTCGTTTGCAATGAATGCACAAATTACAATTACTTCTGCTGATATGCCTGTGGCAGGTAATTCTTATATTATTGCAAATGATACGGCCGTTAGTTCCTATGGCACAGCAGGTGCCAACCAAACTTGGAATTTTTCAACTTGGGCCAGTCATTCACTTGATACAAATATGTTTTCTTCTGCTTCAGGTATGGCTGGCGCATCTTTTTTCCCTACTGCAACAATAGGGATTGATGATGCGGATGCTTCGTCATTTATGAAAGTTTCTTCTAGTGTTGTTGAGCTATTAGGTTTTTATGGCGATTTTTTTGGAGGCGGTGCTACTGCTGTAACATTTGTTCCAGCGCAAAAGTATGTGACTCTTCCATCAACCTATCAAACAAATTATACAGGCACTTACACTTATGAATTTACATTTCCTCTAGGTCAGTTTGGAATTGATTCTGTGAAAATTAAATCAATAGTAAGCTATACAAGTAATATGGATGGCTGGGGAACTTTAACTACGCCATCGTATTCGGCTGTGCCTAGCTTACGTCAGTTTTATACTGAAATGACAACAGATACAACTTTTGGTCTTCCTACTGGAACAACTGATTATGTTTACGTTGATGATGGTATGGATACTTCATATACCTATAGATGGTTTTCTAATGCACATACATTTCCATTAGCTGAAATTACATTTAATATTGGTGATACAATTTATTCTGGATCTTATTTAACCAATACTTTAGTAGGTATAAATGAGTTTTCAAAAAATACGGCTGCTGTTTCAGCATATCCAAATCCAGCTATAAACAAATTAAATTTTATTGGAATTGATTCTAATTCTTATCTAATTATTTTTGATGTTAATGGTAAAATAGTTGATAAAACATTGGTAAAAAAGAATACTACAGTTGATGTATCTGCTTATAACAATGGTGTTTATTTTTATACCGTAGCACCACTTAATGGCAAACCTGTTTCACAAGGTAAATTTGTGGTAGAAAAATAATTATTAAAAATGTTTCTTGGCTGTTTACGGTCAAGAAACGTTTTATTTTAATTTTGTATTTGAAAATATAATAATGAAAAAAATAACACTAACTATCGCTTTTTCTGCTTTAATTATTGCTTTTGTAACAGTTGGTTGTACAAGTAGTACAGTTGATAATAAAGTTGAACAACCTGCGGAAAAATCACTCTATCAATGTCCGATGGACTGTGAAAACGGTAAAACATATACCGAAAAAGTAACATGTCCAGTTTGTGGAATGGATTTAGAAAAAGCCGATAATCCAGTTTAATTATTTCAAGCACTCTAATTAATTCATACAAAACAAATGCAATTGGCTAATTAAGGCTAAAGTAGCACACCACTTGTATTATTTTTTTGATTTATCTTTAGTTTGTTCTTCGGGATTGTATTTCTTTACAAATCGTTGTTGATCAGTAGCAATAACTAAATCAGCGTTATTTTGAACATTAAATGTTTCTAACAGTTTTAAGCGTATAATACTTTTAGGAAGTGATACTAATTCATTGTTTTGTAATTCAAGTACTGTAAGATTTTTTAGCTTTCCTAGGCCTTCTGGTAATAGAGCAATTGTATTATTATTTAAATACAGTTTTTGAAGATTCACAAGTTTACCAATACTTTCTGGAATACTGGCCAATCGATTATATCCTGCCGAAAGTTCTATTAAAGCAACTAACTTTGAAATGCCATCAGGGAAAGTGGTTATTTTATTTTTTGTAAGATTTAATGATTGTAATAATACTAAGTTACCAATACCTTCAGGTAGTTTTGTAATTTGATTTTTACTCAAATCAAGTGTTTCTAGTTTTGTAAGTTTTGTAACGCTTTCTGGCACTTCTTTTAATTGATTCCCGCTTAGATTCAAATCTTTTAAATTTGTAAACTGAGAAATACTTTCAGGAATTTCTTTCATTTGCGTATTTGCCAAATTGAGTATATACACTTTATTGGGATTTTTTAACGCATCGGTAAGTGAATAATATGTTTTATCTTTTTGACCAAAACTTAAATTCGTAGCCAATGCTCCTACTAATAATATCAATAGTTTTTTCATACATTTTCGTTTTTTATAAATGATAATTGCTATTATTCTCTTACAATTTTCTCGCCAAGTTCTTTAAAGTCAATTCCATCAAAATTTCCTGAACTCATCATCAATAAGTTTTTTGAACTAAAATCTTTTTTTAATAAATCGGCAAGCAGCTCTTTCGAGTCGGTATATACTTTGATATTATTGCCACCAAAAGCTTGTTTTACTTGATCCTCAGTAATTGGTTTTAATTTTTTATGAGCTATTGTATGAGGATTAAAATAAACGCAAGCCTCATCTGCAAGCGACATTGCACCATCATATTCTTTCAAGAAATTTTCGTTTAAACTGCTAAATGTATGTAGTTCCATACAGGCAATCAACTTACGGTCTGGAAACTGTATTTTTACAGCCTGAGTAGTAGCTTTTAATTTAGATGGGGAGTGTGCAAAATCTTTATAAATAGCTGTTTTTGAATTTTTTTTGATTAATTCTAAGCGTTTAGAGGCTCCCGTAAATGATTGTATGGCGGCATAAAAAGCATCATCGGTTACACCTACTTGTTTGCAGGCTAATCGGGCTGCATTTAAATTCATTAAATTGTGTTCGCCAAATATTTGTAATGCACAAGTATTATTGTTTGAGTTTAAATTTGTTAGGGTTGTTACGCCATTTTCTATCCGATAATTTGGAATTCCGTATGGCATGCGATTAATATCTTGGCGGGCGTTTTCTCCTACTTTTTTTACTTCATTATCTAATTCACAATAAATCAAACTTCCATTGTTTTCAATTAAATCAACAAATCGTTTAAATTGCTCAACGTAGTTTTCAAACGTGGGAAAAACATTAATATGATCCCAAGCTATACCGCTAATAATGGCAATATTGGGTTTGTATAAATGAAATTTAGGTCGTCTATCAATTGGCGATGAAAGATATTCATCGCCTTCAATAACAGCAATTTTAGCTTCTTTCGTAAGTTTTACCATTGTGTCGAAGCCTTGTAATTGTGCACCAACTAAATAATCGCAATCTATTTTATTATAATTAAGCACATGCAAAATCATTGCAGTAATAGTGGTTTTTCCATGACTACCGCCAATTACAATACGTGTTTTATCTTTAGTTTGTTCGTATACATATTCTGGATACGAATATATTTTGAGTCCTAGTTCTTGTGCTTTTATTAATTCAGGATTATCTGCTCGTGCGTGCATGCCAAGTATAACAGCATCAAGTTGAGCGTTAATATTATTTACATCCCAACCTTCTTTGGCGGGTAATAAATTATAGTTGGCTAGTCGGCTTTTTGAAGGTTCAAAAATTTCGTCATCAGAACCGGTAACGTTAAACCCTTTTTTGTGCATGGCAATTGCCATATTGTGCATAGCACTACCTCCTATAGCTATCAAATGTACATTCATTCTGTTTTTTATTAAAATACAATAACAAATATAACATTATAGGCTCATTAATCCATTATTGAATTATAAAAGCGTTACATCAATAAAAAACAAATGTTGCTTTTTTTGATAATTTTTGTTTTCAAATAGATTTTTTTTGTAACTTTGTAACCCTTAAAATAAGGAAGGAGAGATGGCTGAGTGGCCGAAAGCACCAGTTTGCTAAACTGACGTACGGGTAACCGTACCGAGGGTTCGAATCCCTCTCTCTCCGCAAAAAGACTATCATTTGTGATAGTCTTTTTTGTTTTCCGCCCTTTTTGTTATACATATCTATACGTTACGCATAGCTGGTATATAACGTTTAGTGAGCTATTAATAATAACTATGTTTTGTAGACTTGAGTAAACAAAAAAGGCGATTTTCATAGAAAATCGCCTTTTTTGAAATAAGAATATTAATTAAAATTATTCATGAACAACTTCAAAAGTAACAGTTCCTACAACTTCTTTGTGGAAACGTACTTCAGCTGTGTAAGTACCAACAGTTTTTATACTTTCTTCGTTTATCGAAATGTTTTTTCTGTCAACTTCATAGCCTAATTTTTTAATTGCATCAGCTAATTGTACTGTAGTTACTGAACCGAAAATTTTTCCAGATTCACCAACTTTAGCACCAACTTTAACAATCATGTCTTTTAATTTACCTGCAGTTGTTTCAGCAGCTGCTTTAATTTTTTGTTCTTTAAAAGCACGTTGTTTAACTGTTTCAGCCAATACTTTTTTAGAAGATACAGTTGCAATTTCTGCCAAGTTTTTTGGAATTAAAAAGTTTCTTCCATATCCTGGTCTAACGGTTACTACGTCATCCTTGTATCCAAGGTTTTTAACGTCTTGTTTTAATATTACTTCCATTTTTGAGTTCCTTGTTCGTTAATTGTTATTTGTTAATTTGTATGATTCTAAGTTTTTAAATAAACTATTAAATCGATAACTATTAACGTTTATTTTAACATATCAGCAACATAAGGCAATAAAGATAAGTGACGTGCACGCTTTACTGCTTGAGCTACTTTACGTTGATATTTTACTGATGTACCAGTTAATCTGCGAGGTAAAATTTTACCTTGTTCGTTAACAAATTTCAATAAAAATTGAGGGTCTTTGTAATCAATATACTTAATACCGCTTTTTTTGAAACGGCAGTATTTCTTTTTCTTAACATCCACTGTTGGTGGAGCAAGATATCTGATTTCTGATGTGTTTTCTGACATGTTTTTAATGTGTTAAATTTCAAAAACTTAAATTAGTTAATTAAGCAGTAGCTTTTGCTTTGTTTCTGCTTTTTTCGCTGTAAGCAATTGCATGCTTATCAAGCGCTACGGTTAAGAAACGCAATAAACGCTCATCACGTTTATAAGCTACTTCTAATTCTGCAACAAATTTAGGGTCAGCTTTGAATTCAAACAAGTAGTAAAAACCTGTTGTTTTCTTTTGAATTGGATACTGCAATTTACGTAAGCCCCAAGCTTTTTCCGTAACAATTTTGCAGCCATTGTCTGTAAGTAACTTTTTGTACTTACTTACCGTCTCCTTTGCCTGATCTTCAGACAAAACGGGAGTCATAATGAAGACGGTTTCATAATGTTTTTGCATTGTTTTGTAATTTTTGGTTAATAATTTAGTTCCTCTATTTATTTTAAGAGGGCTACAAATATACGTATTTTATCTATTTATACAATAATTTATTTGAAAGTGATTGAAAATGAGTTTGTTGTGATTGTTTTTGTTTGGCAAATTCCTATACTTTTCAACATTTTTAATCTAATCAGATATTAATCCTTAAATTTGTAACTATTAGTTTTTAGTAAAAAATGGACAATTTTATAGTATCGGCTCGTAAGTATCGCCCAGCAACGTTTAATACCGTTGTTGGTCAGGCGCATATTACCAATACCTTAAAAAATGCCATTAAAACGGGGCACTTGGCGCAAGCCTTTTTGTTTTGTGGGCCGCGTGGGGTTGGTAAAACCACTTGTGCACGTATTTTGGCTAAAACGATTAATTGTACCAATCGTACCGAAAGTATCGAAGCTTGCGACACTTGTGAATCGTGTACATCCTTCAACGAAGGCGCTTCTTTAAACATTTCTGAATTAGATGCCGCATCTAACAATTCGGTTGATGATATCCGAAACCTTGTTGATCAAGTAAGATATGCGCCTCAATTGGGTACGCATAAAGTGTACATTATTGATGAGGTGCATATGCTATCAACAGCGGCTTTTAATGCATTTTTAAAAACCCTTGAAGAGCCACCTAAGCATGCCATTTTTATTTTGGCAACTACCGAAAAGCATAAAATTATTCCAACCATATTATCGCGTTGCCAAATATTTGATTTCAATCGTATTCAAATCGAAGACATTGCAAATCATTTAGCGTTTATTGCCAAAAGCGAAAATATTAATGCCGAAACGGATGCCTTGCATATCATCGCTCAAAAGGCTGATGGTGCTTTGCGCGATGCCTGTTCTATATTTGATCAAATTGTTAGCTTTTCGGGAACTACGGTTACTTACAAAGCTGTAATTGATAACCTTAATATTTTAGATTACGATTATTATTTTAAGGTAACTGATGCTATTTTGTCGGAAAATATTTCTGCTTCATTATTGTTGTTCAACGAAATTTTAAACAATGGTTTTGATGGGCATAATTTTGTAGCTGGTATGGGTTCTCACTTGCGTAATTTATTGGTAAGTAAAGATGTTGAAACATTGCAGTTGCTTGAAGTAGGGAATAATATTAAAGACAAATATAAGGACCAAGCAGCAAAATGTTCTGTAGCATTTTTAGTTAAAGCGCTTACTATATTAAATAAAACCGATATACAGTATAAGGCCAGTAAAAACCAGCGGCTCCAAGTTGAGCTATCGCTGATGCAATTAAGCTCCATCAATACTTCAAGTGCAGGAAGTACTGATGCTGAAAAAAAAAATGACTTAATTAAGCCTTCTGTTCAAACTACGGGCACAGCAAAACCTGCTACAACTACTTCTAATATAAGCGTTTCAAAGGTTGATGCTGTTTCCACGCCATCTGTAGCCTCTCAAAATAAGGTGGATGTTGCAGTTCAAAATCCTGCAACAAATACAACCGTAAGCCCTCATGTACAATCACAACAAACGCCTGTTAATCTGGTTAAAAAGCTTCCTATAAAAACTTCATCGCCTTCTATTATTCAGCATTTAAATACCAATACCTCTACTGATAATAAAGCCGAAAAAAATGGCGAGCCGAATACGAATATCGGAAATATGCCAAAATTAGATTTTTCGCAACAATCACTTGAAGTAGCGTGGGATAAATATGCTAATGAATTAAAGTTAAAAGGTCGAGCGAGTATGGCAACTTCGTTGTTAGGTAAAAAGCCCGTGAAAGTGGATGCAGTAACTATTGAGTTTGTTGTAAATAATAAAGCACTAGAAGAAAGCATCAATGAAGATAAAATGAATTTTTTAGGTTTTTTAAGAAAAGAACTAAATAATTTTGATGTGCAATTAAATTTGGTAATGAGTGCTACCGAAGATAAAACAAACCTCTATACTGCAACTGATAGGTATAAGCACCTTGCCGAAAAAAATCCGAACCTTAATAAATTGCGTCAAGCCTTTGATTTGGATATAGAGTTTTAGCCAAGTGTAAGGTATAATTCAATCTGTAATTTTAATCACTGCTTTTAGGCATTACAATTCTTTTATATATGTTGCTATATAGGATTGTATTTCAGGGAAGAAAGTATTAAATTCTTCTTCAAAATCGCTGTAATGTAGTTCTAATTCTTTGGTTGCGTGTTCCATATTGGAAATAAAGCTGGTACGCTGCGACATCCCTTCAAGCACTTGTTTTATGCCCTCTATCTTAGAGTATTGATAAAGTATATTGTACTTAATCATATACTTTGCAAAGTGCGCTGATTTTTCAGGTAAAATACTTTCGTTTTTCGATACTAATTGGTAAACATTTTGGGCATAATTATACAGTGCTACTTCTGAATATTTTTGCCAATTTTTCGCTAAATAATGGTCGTAATAAATATCAACAATTACACTAGCATATTTTTTATACTTCTCCCTAAGTCTTTCCTTGCTTATTTCAACAATAGGATGTGAGTCTGTAAATGCATCTATTTTTCTGTGTATGATAATGCCTTGTTGTATTTCTGGTGAAAACTTCGAAAAATCGCTTCCTTTTACTGAGTCGGCAATAAAATTACCCAACAGAATACCTTCCGAATTGCCCGATAAGTATAAATGAGATAGAAAATTCATGTTAGGTTTGAATAGTTTAGTAAATTTAAGAAATTAAAAATGAAATAAATACTTTTATTTGATAGGTGAAAAGTTTAACTAATATCGTTTTAGTCCTGATAACTTCGGTTTTGCTGCTGTGTGCATCCAATATTCAATGGAGTAAAAATAACTGGAATGCAATTATTGAGGCCGATGGTAAGGGATATTATGCATACTTGCCAGCCGTATTTATTTATCACGATTTAAATTTTACTTTTTTTGATACCATCGAAAAAAAATATCCAAATCCCCGTCTTTATTACGATTATCGAGTAGGAGAGCTGGGGCATCAGGTAAATAAATACTTTGTAGGTACAGCAATTGCAATGTTACCTTTTTTTGTTTTAGCTCATACAGCCTCATTTTTAGGAGGTTTTGATGCTGATGGCTATTCAAAATTATATCCAATTATGGTAAATGTTGCTGCCATTTTTTATGTGTTGCTAGGGCTTTTTTACTTAAAAAAAATACTGTATCACTATGGCGCTTCCAATAAGCAAAGCGCATTTATACTGCTTGCCATTACATTTGCAACCAATTTATTTTATTATGCTGTTTGTGAGCCAGCCATGTCGCATGTATATTCATTTGCTTTTATAACAATGTTTATATATTACGCGTTACATTTTTTTACTCAATATACTGCTCGTGTTTATTTTATTTTATGTGCTTTATTGGGCTTAATTATTCTAATTCGCCCGGTAAATGGATTGATTGTATTGGTTATACCATTTCTTGCAACTGATTATAAAAAGCTATTGCAGGGTATTCAATGCATGAAAAATAATTTTTTTATTACAATAATTGGTGTTTTAATCACACTTGTAGTTGTTTTTGTGCAGTTCTTTATTTACAAAATTCAAACAGGCAATTTTTTTGTTGATTCTTATCCTACCGAATCTTTTCATTTTGCTTCACCACATTTGATTGATTTTTTAGTTAGCTACAAAAAAGGACTCTTTGTTTACACTCCGCTTGTTTTTATTAGCCTTTTGGGGATGCGCTATCTTTTTAATAAAAATAAATTTCAGTTATATTCATTGTTGGGTTTCTTAGTTGTTTTGGTATATGTTTTAGCTTCTTGGTGGAATTGGTGGTATGGCGGCAGTTTTTCAACACGTGTTTTTGTTGAGTATTATGCTATTGTAGGTTTGTTATTATTGTTTGCATATCAGGCATTGCAAAAACAATGGAAGCGCAATGTATATTCTACACTCATTGTTATAATACTGCTTGTTTGTCAAATTCAAACTTATCAATATCGATACTATGTTATCCATTGGGAAAAAATGGATAAGGAGCACTATTGGAGGGTGTTTCTGCAATTAAATAAACTTGGTGAAAACAATCCCAATAAAGATTTGTTAGAATAATTTTTAATTCAATTACAAATCTTTAGCTTTATTCCAATATACGTCCATTTCAGCCAAAGTCATATCGCTCAGTTGTTTCCCAGCTTTAGTCGCTTGTTGTTCTAAGTATTGAAATCGTTTAATGAATTTTTTATTCGTTTTCTCCAGTGCGTCCTCTGGATTTATGTTGTTAAAACGAGCATAATTTATTAGCGAAAAAAGCACATCTCCAAATTCGCCTTCAATTTTTTCTTTGTCTGATTGCTGTTCTACTTCATGTTTAAATTCTGCAAGTTCTTCTTCAACTTTTTCCCACACTTGTTCTGGCTTTTCCCAGTCAAATCCAACAGCGCGTGCTTTTTCTTGTATTCTCGATGCTTTAATTAACGATGGTAATGATGCTGGAACGCCCGATAATACTGATTTGTTGCCTTCTTTTAGTTTTAGTTTTTCCCAGTTTTCTTTTACTTGTTCCTCGTTTTCAACTTTAACATCGCCATAAATGTGAGGATGTCTGGAAACCAGCTTATCGCACAGTGAGTTTATTACATCTGCAATATCAAATTCTTTTGTTTCCGAAGCTATTCGAGCATAAAAAACAATGTGTAGTAACACATCACCTAGCTCTTTTTTTATATTCGGCATATCCTTATCTAATATGGCATCGCATAATTCGTAAGTCTCTTCAATAGTAAGGTGACGTAAGCTTTCAATTGTTTGTTTTTTATCCCAAGGGCATTTTTCGCGCAATTCATCCATTATTACTAATAAGCGCTCAAAGGCCAATAATTTTTCTTTCATGATATATAAGATGTTTTATAAATAATAGCGGTAGTGCCTGTAGAATTTCTTTTCTAAGATACTAAATATAAATAGAAAATATATGAAAATCAAATTTATGAATTACTTCACTTATCTTCTAGAACTAGTAATACAATATACTACTCAAACCCAATAAATTTAATATTTTTGTGTTAACTTTTCTATTTAAAATGAAAACTTTAAAAAGTGTAATACTGTTTTTTGTTTTGTGTGCGGTGCATTTATATAACAATGCTCAAACTTCGCCTACAGATGATTTTACTATTTCTGGTCAGGCTCATTATGGTTATATTATCAGCCATCGTCATAATATGGGAAACCTTATTAAAGGCCATATTTCTGGAGCAGAAGTAAATTATATTTTTCGAACCGATGGTGCCAAAATTTGGCACCAAATACACAATTATCCCGAAATAGGATTGTGTGCTTTACACATGTATTTGGCTAATCCGAAGCAGTTAGGCAATATGGAAGCAATATATCCTTACGTCAATATTCGGTTAAATAATTGCAGTAAAAAAATAGGGTTAAATTTACGCCTTGGGGTTGGCTTAGCCTACATTACTAAACCATTTGATAGAATAGAAAATCACCAAAATGCAGCTATTGGCTCTCATTTGAATGGTTTTGTTAATATTCGTTTAGCTGCTTATACCTATATAAAAAATGCCTGGCGTTTAGATGCGGGAGTAGGACTTACACATGCGTCTAATGGCGCTTATAGTACACCTAATTTAGGATTGAATTTAGCAACACTTAATTTAGGATTAGGCTATGCTTTTGGTAATAAGTTAATTAATTGCCAAAAAGATACGATTTCAAAATGCGTTAAAAGTTGGGAGCCATCAATCATTTTTGTTGCTGGTGTAAAAGAATTAGAAGCTCCAGAAGGCCCCAAATATATAGCTTACGGACTTCAAGCTAATTTGTATAAAACCTTAAATTATAAAAATAAACTAGGAGGTGGAGTTGAAGTTGCATATAATAATGCTACTAAACAAGCATGGATAAATGATTCTATTCTCAATCCTTCATTCTCAGATATTATTCAAGTAGGAACCAAATTTAGTTACTCATTTAATATGCATCGCCTTTCTTTACCCATAGATTTTGGCGTTTATGTGTTTAAGAAACAAGCTCTAAATGGTATGTTTTTTCACCGTATAGGTATAAGATATATGCTTACAAAGCATTTAATTGCAAATGTTACATTACTTACACATTTTGCTAAAGCAGATTATTTTGAATGGGGGATAGGTTATAAATTTTGATGGTAAAATTGAGGAGCATTAATTGTAGTTTGTTGAAATGTTAAAATTAAATCGTTTTACTTTTGTTTTTGTTCTATTCATAGGCATTGTTGTACTTGCTTTTATTACAACGAAAGCTAAAGTTTCATCATTTACACATGATGAAAGCTATACATATAATGCTTTTGTAAACGATAGTTTTATAAATATACTTTCGTATAAAAACTCATATACCAATAATCATTTATTAAATACACTAATGATGAAGTATGCCGAGATAGTGTTTGGCAATTCTGAATTGGCATTACGACTCCCCAATTTGTTAATGCTTATCGTGTTATTCATATATACAATTCTTGTATTCAAAAATAAAAACTACCTTGTTCGTGCTTCTGTTTTTATAATTTTAATAACAAATACAAGCCTTATCGATATTTTTGGTTTAGCCAGAGGATATGGTATTTCAATTGCATTTATGCTAATGGCTTTATATCATCTTATAAAAGCTATTGATAAACACGATAATACAAACGATTTGATTTTGTTTAATAGTGCGTCCTTATTTGCTATACTTGCTAATTTTACTATGCTTGATTTTTATCTCGCGGCAATAGTAACATATACAATTACAAAATGGCTTGAGTATAAATTTATTTTAACACAGCCTTTTCGCTTTTTTAAAATAAATAAAGTTAATTTTTTACTTTTTGTACCAATGTTTATTGTTTTGTATGAGCCTGTGCGTAGGGTTGTTACATATAATCAGTTTAATTTTGGTGGTTCAACTGGTTTTTTTGCCGATACTATTCAGTCGCTCGTTTATGCTCTTTTTTCTGGTATATATGTTTCTGAATTTGCTTCCGTAATTCTCAAATTTTTTGTTGTCATTATTGTTTTGTTTTCCTGTGCTTTATATGCTTTTAAAACATTTAAAAGAGATATTGTTTTTTTTGAAAAAAATAAATCACTCTTAATTGTTAATTTAATTATCATTTTTATTTTTTTAGAAATTATTATGCAACACTTGCTTCTTAATACCGATTATTTAGTAGGTCGTTTTGCATTGTTTTTGATTCCATTGTTTGTTATTAATCTTGGATTGCTAATTAATTGTGCTCTTGAGCAGAACTTGCGAAATGTTTTTTTAGGCATAATTTCCATATGTGCCATTTCATCAATGGTTAATTTTTTTACCAAATTCGACTTTTATTCTTGTGCAGAATGGGGCTATGATAGCAACACGAAAAATGCAATTCTTGAATTAAAAAAAAATTATGAAAGCGATTTATCTCATTCTAAAAATGTAAAACTCCAAGTGAATTGGCTGTTTGAACCTACAGTTAATTTTTATCGTAAAACCTTAAATTTAAATTGGTTACAACCTGTTAACCGAGATACGTTATCAAGTGTTGGAAATTATTATTATATTTTTAACGCTGATTTAGAAGCACTCAAGCTGAATAATTATAACCTTATTTATAGTGGACTTCAAACAAATACTGTTTTAATTAAAAATAATAATTTGTAATGAAAATGCTCAACAAATATGTTTTTACAAATAAGTTAATTCTGTTTTTATTGTTATTATCCATATTTAATGGCTGTAAAAAAGAAAATCGTTGGGATTGCGTAAAACGTACTGGGACTGTTATTTATGAGATAAGAGTTTTAGATTATTTCGATAAAATATACCTTGAAGACAATGTAAAAGTGTATCTTACACAAGATTCCGTTCAAGAGGTAATGGTGGAAGCAGGCGAAAATATTGTACCATTGATAATAACTAAAGTTCAAGATAAAATATTATACATTTCTAACAATAACCGTTGCAATTGGGCACGAAGCTATGAAAAACCAATTGTTGTTCATTTGAAAATGCCTATAATAAAGCAAATTACTTCTGATGGTACAAATGATATAATTGGATTGAATACAATAACTACTGATACCGTTCGTGTTCGAACAAAAAACTCTGGTAATGTTGAACTAGCTATTAATAATATGCATGTTGGCGCGCAAATGCATGGTTCTGGCGATGTTGCACTTAAAGGGTATAGTAATGAATTAATTTGTGATATTGGTGGAACCGCATTTTTAAAATGCGAAAATTTATCAACTTCTTATACATGGGTTCATACCTTTACCACAGGATTGTGTTATGTAAGAGCTGCTGACTTATTGATTTCTGAAATTGATAATGTTGGCGACTTATATTGCTACGGAAATCCGCTTTCTGTCCAAAATAAACAAAATGGAAAAGGTCAATTGTTTTTAAAATGAAAAAAATATTTCAATTAAATAAAATACCATACATAGCACGACTAATTTTGTTTTGGATGCTGTTTTTTGCTTTTTATAGATTAGTATTTATTGTTTATCATCATACCCGTATTCCTGATTATCAAAGTGCCCAAACTGGATTGGCTTTTTTACATGCACTTCGATTAGATTTATCTACTGCTTGTGCCGCTACGTTTATTCCCTATATTTTATGGGTCGTACAGCAGTTTTATAAAAAACGATTTATTCATTTATCTAATCTTTTTTTTAATCTTTTTTGTATTACCTTGCTTTCAATTCTTAGTATAGCTAATTTAAAAATATATGGCGAATGGGGAACGCTTCTTGGTGCACGAGCTTTTAATTATATTTTTTACCCTCAAGAAATTCTTAGCTTTATATCTGTATGGGCTGTATTGCTCATGCTTATGGTATGTGCGGTTTTTATTTTTTTTCTTATAAAATGTTATCGTACTTATATCAATAATTTTTCATATCCAATACAAAATAATAAGCTCAAAATTGTTACTGTTGTTGTTACTCCTGTGCTTCTTATAATTGGTTATAGGGGAGGTTTACAGCTTTCTCCAATAAACGAAAGTAGTTCCTATTATTCTACTCTTCAAATCAATAATCACATTGCAACTAACAATATATGGTATCTTGCACATAGCCTTGTTGAGGCAAACGATAGTGATAATCCGTATTTATTTATGGCTAATGAACAAGCTATTAAACGTTCAACTGATTTGAAATACAACACTTCGCAAAAAAAAGAGCTGCTTTCTAAAACAAACAAACCTAATATTGTATTTATTGTTTTGGAAAGTTGGACTGCCGATATCATTCAAGCATTGGGTGCAGAACCCAACATAACTCCTCATTTTAATCAATTATCTAAAGAGGGTCTACTATTCACACAAATGTATGGCAGTGGTTTTCGAACCGAACAAGGATTAGTTTCTTTATTAAGTGGTTTTCCTGCTCAACCCAATAATACAATTATTGCCACTCCTAGCAAAGCAGAACAACTCCCTTCACTCAATAAAATTTTGGTAAAAAATGGGTATCAATCTTCTTTATATTATGGTGGAGAAGTTGAATTCGCAAACATGAAATCTTATTTTATAAATAACAATTTTGCTAAAATTATTGACAAAAAAGATTTTGATGAAAAACAATTAAATAGCAAGTGGGGAGCACATGATGAGCATGTTTTTAATAAACAACTCCAAGAATTAAAAACAGAAAAAGAACCATTCTTCTCTGTTGTTTTAACATTAAGCACGCACGAGCCTTTTGAAGTTCCATTATCAACACCATTTACGGGAGCTACAATTGAAGAGCGTTTTAAAGCAGCGGCTTATTATACTGATAATTGTTTGTTTAATTATTTTAATCAAGCCAAACAACAACCTTGGTATAAAAATACACTGTTTGTCTTGGTTGCCGACCATGGCCATCACTTACCTCAAAACAGAAATATGGATTTACCTGAAAGCCGAAGAATAGCTGCAATGATAATTGGGCCTGCATTAACTGACAGTTTAAAGGGTAAAACCTACAAAAAAATTGTAAGCCAACACGATTTGCCAGCTACAATTTTGAATGCCCTTAATTTGCCTGATTCTTCTTTTTATTGGAGTAGAGATATATTTAACAATAATAGCAAAGAATTTGCGTATTACTCTAATGAGAATGCATTAGGTTGGATTACTCCTGAGCAAAACATTAGCTATTTTTTTAATTCTAAAGAAGTAATCGTACAACCTAAAACACAAGCAACATTAAACGATTCAATACTTACAGATGCAAAAGCATATTTGCAAACATTATATCAACAGTATTTAAATTATTAAAATGATTTCAAAATCCTTAATTCATACTTTTTTCATTGTCGTTTTACTATTTGCCAACTTTGTAAATAATGCCCAAGAAACAACTTCCAACAGCGAAGAGTATTACGGCAGCAACACTATACGTTACGAAGATTATATTTATAAATCATCAATAAAAACCGTTCGCTTGTATGACGAAAGTTTTGAATTGTCGCAACCCGTTATAAATTTAATGGCTCCCGTAAAATTAAAATTGAGCTTCGATGATTTAGATGCCGATTTGAAAAACTACGCATTTACCATTATACATTGCAATAAAAATTGGGAACCCTCTGATTTAGTTCAGGCTGAATACATTGATGGTTTTCCCGAAAATGCTATTCGCGATTACCGTTATTCGTTTAATACGTTAATAAAGTACACCCACTACGATGCTTATTTTCCTACCGATAACATGAAAATTACAAAATCAGGCAACTATATTTTAAAAGTATTTGTTGAAGGTTCGCCTGATGATATAGTGCTTACCAAACGATTTATGGTGTATGAAAATAAAGTAACTATTCAGCCACGTGTAGGTGCAGCAAGTATTATTGCCGATAGAAATTTTAAGCAAGAAGTTGATTTTACAATAAATCACACCGGCTATCAAATCATCAACCCCTACAATGATTTATATGTGGTTATAACCCAAAATAATCGTTGGGATAATGCTAAAAACTCATTAAAACCATTGTTTGTGAAGGATGTTGAGCTCGTTTATGATTATGACGAAGATAATGTGTTTACTGGAGGAAACGAGTTTAGAAATTTTGATATTAAGAGCATTCGTTATTATTCTGAGCGAATTGGAGCTGTTAAATACGATTCTTCTTCAGGTATGCAGGTTTATCTTTTACCTGACGAAAAACGAACGTTTAAAAGGTATACTACTATTGGCGATATCAATGGTAATTACGCAATTAAAATTCAGGAGGGAAGCAATAGTGAGGTAGAAGCCGATTATTGTTTTGTGCACTTCTTTTTACCTTATGATGAAGTACTTACTGATGGTAATTTATATGTTTTTGGCGCATTTAACGCATGGCGTTGCAATCAAGAAAATTTGATGAAGTACAACGAAAAACGATTTGGATATGAAGCAACATTGTTGTTAAAGCAAGGTTATTATAACTATGAATATGCTTATTTAAAAGATGGAGCTACTGCGGCCGACAATACACTTATTGAGGGGATGCATTACGAAACCGAAAATGAATATACCATTTATGTGTATCACCGCCAGCAACGCACATTTTATGATCAATTAATTGGAGTAAAACGCTTTAATTCAAATAGATAGTTGTTAAATCATTTGTTTTTTCGCTTTTGCAACCTTTCCTGACTTTTTAGCATCTTATAGTCAAAAACAGGGTAATTGTTATCAAAATACCTTTGTTTATAAAAATTGGCGCAATACTTGTTTGTCAAAAAGAAGATAAATTATTATTGTAAAACAGTCAAGTATTAACTTAAAATACTAATGCTATGGGAATGCAAGCCACACAAGTAACACATGGAATCAGAATAAGTGTTGAAACTAAGTTTCACACTGAGCATTCCGACCCGGAAAACAATACCTTCCTTTTTTTGTACCATATAACAATTGAAAATACTAGCGAATATACTGTAAAGCTAATCGCTCGTCATTGGGATATTTTTGATTCTAGTAGTGAGTCGCGAACTGTTGATGGCGAAGGGGTTGTTGGAGAGCAACCTGTACTGGAGCCCGGTGAAACATTTGATTATGAATCTGCTTGCGATTTAAGCACAGATATTGGTAAAATGAAAGGCCGCTATTTAATGGAACGTTTGCCCGATAAAGCTCGTTTTTATGTCACAATTCCAGAGTTTGAACTTGTTGTGCCAAACCGTTTGAATTAGGTATTGTAATGTAATTTTTTTCACTCTCATACCGAGCGAAGTTGAGGCATTTGAAAATTAATGAAATAGATATCTTCGTTTTAGGTAGATTGTAATAACCTATTAACTTAAATATGCCGTTTCTTTACCTTTTTTATCTAATTCCACTGTTACGTGCTCTTGAAGTGTTGTAGAAAGCGATAAGCCTACAAAGTCGGCTTTAATGGGGTAGCGATTGTGGCCTCTGTCTACCAAAACAGCGGTTGTTAATGCCTTTATTGGGCTATTTAAAAATGGCTTTGCACCAAAAATCAGTGTTTTTCCTGAGTCCAACACATCATCAACCAAAACAATTACTTTGTTTTTTAGTTCCTTTTCAGTAAGAGCAATTTTTATCTCTTTAGATAGTGGACTTTTTTTATCAATTACAATTTCAATCAGTTTGATTTTAACGGGAGAAATGCTTGTTAAAACTTCCGTTAAGCGCTTGGCAAATAAATAGCCATTGTTAGCTATTCCTGCTATAATAATTTCACTTTCAGTATAATTATTTTCATAAATCTCATATGCAATACGATTTATTTTTTGCTGTATTTGTTTGCTGTTGAGAATCAGTGTTTTTTTCATTTTATCGCTATTTATATAAAATTCAAAGGGCGTGACATTCTGTCGCAAGCCTTTTGAATTTGTCAGATATTTATTGTAATCAAATGTAGTAACTATTTTTTATAAAACTTTGTACTCGTTTTACAAAATACAAATTGCAGCAATAATCATAATAACTATAATTACCAAATATTGCCATATATCAGGAAAATAAACAGTTATTGTTTTCCAAGTTTCTTTAAGTTGATTTTTCATTGTATTAAAAGAATTTTTTCACCGCACCTAATAATTCATCAAAAGAATTTGCATTACTGGCAATAATTTCTCGTCCAAAAATATAGTTGTCATTCCCGCTGAAATCGCTCACTTTGCCACCGGCTTGTTGTACTATAAATGCACCAGCTGCAACATCCCACGGTTGAAGACTATATTCGTAAAACCCTTCAAAACGTCCGCAAGCTACATATGCTAAATCTGTTGCTGCCGAGCCAAGCCGTCTTAATCCCCTTGTGTTTTTCATAAAGTATTTAAACAATTCCATGTACGCATCCATTCGATTATAATCGTAGTAAGGAAAGCCTGTTGCCAATAATGATGATGCTAGTGTTGCATTTTCAGAAACCTTAATTTCCTTGCCATTCATGTAGGCTTTACTTCCTTCCCAAGCATAAAAACATTCATCTAAATTGATTTCATAAATTACACCCATTACAAGTGTGTTTTTGCGCATAAGTGCTATACTAATAGCAAAGCATGGAACACCATGAATAAAATTAGTCGTACCATCCAGTGGGTCAATAATCCAATTGTATTCATCGCCTTTGTGCGTTGATGTGCCCTCTTCTGCAATAAACCCCGCTTCGGGCAATAAAATTGATAAACCAGCAACAAGTTGTTCTTCTGCTTTTTTATCTACATAGGATACAAAATCGTTACGTCCTTTTATTTCTATTTTGTTTGATGTAAATGAGTTTCGTTGCTCTTTAATAAAAAAACCTACTTTTTTTGTTAAATCACAAACATTTTGGCAAAGCTTTTGCATAGTAATTTTTTAGTTACGCTAATTTACAATTAATAAGCATAGTAAATATGTCTAGTTTCAAGTCAAATTTAATTACTACTCAATACTCTAGAAATATTTACGTAATTTTGATAATCATTTAAATGCATTTATATCATACACATCTGAAATAGCTATGTTTGCGAAAAGTCCAAACAATTGATAAAAATATTTTTTCAAACTGGAGTCCGTTTCAGGCGGATGGCAACTAAAAAACAAATTATTTACATATGAAAAATGTTCCACATATAAACCTTCGCTCATTTAAAGGGATGTTTGCTGTTACATTATTTATGTTTTCTGTAGCAAGTTTTATTCACGCACAAACAGTGTATAAGTTGGATGTATCTATTGCCATGAAAGTAAAAGGCGGTGATTTAAAAAATGCTTTAGTTACGGTTACCCGAAAAAATGAACCCTTCAAAATACTTGACCCCTCAAAAGGAGAAACAACAATAGAGGTGCCTTTGGGATATGAATATTTATTTACATTCACTAAATTAGGATACATTACTCAGTATATTGTTATTGATACGCATGTTCCTGAAAACAGGGAGCTTAAGCCATTTAAAAAACAAGATTTTAAAGTTGAATTACAACGCGAATCAAATAAGGACCTTGCTGAAAAAATTAAACTGGCTTACAATATGAATCTTGCCGATTTCGATTTTATTAAAGGTCCTGCTCCTAAAATTGATAAAAATCTAAAAAAAGAAAACATTGCAACCACTCCAATAAATAAAACTACAACAGCTAAAATTGATAGCACAGCTAATTCAAGTCGTGTAACCAAAAAAGGGGATAAAATAAAAGATAAAAAGGTGATTCAGCAGGATTCAAAAAGAATAACCCTAATTACTATATCAATAGATGAGAAAGATTACATCTACAAAAAAGAAGAATACAGTTGGGGGGGCGTATTTTACTATAAAAATGATATTTCAATTACTGGCGATACTTTTTTAACAGAAACCGAGGAATAACTATACTGTTTTCTCTTTCGCTTCTTGCTTTTTAAAATACCAAATACCAATAATTCCCAGTATAAACAATATACTCGATATTAGTTCTGCTTGTGTAAAAGCAAAGTTTCCAATATGGTAAAGGGTGTTAACACGTATTTTCTCAATAAAAAAACGTTCTATGCCATTAAAAACAAGATATACTGAAAATAATACACCTGGTGTAGTTATTTTTTTGCGTAAGTACCACAGTACAAAAAATAAGGCAGTACACATTAATGTTTCATAAAAAGGGGTTGGAAATACTGAAGGTACTAAATGGTTACAATATCTACCAACACAATTTGCCAGTGGTTCGCCAACACCATTTACATTGTTTGGATAATCATAACTCCACACCCAATCTGGGACCCAGCTAAGCCATTCTGGCTTAGGCGTTAGGTTATCAATCCCCCAATCGCCATCGCCCGAAACTTGGCAACCAATACGACCTACTGCGTAGGCAATCATTAATGCGGGTGCACTAGCATCTATCATGTGAGCAACAGTGATGTTGTTTTTTTTGCCGTAGTATATAAGCGTAATTGATGCTAAAATTAACCCTCCATACATTGTTAGTCCACTAAAAGAGAGTAGGGCGTCAATTGGGTCAACCATAAACTCATCCCAGTT
>JBASCV010000270.1:0-10210 GCA_049651825.1 Bacteroidia bacterium | reverse complement strand
ATTATCGTAAATTTTTAACATTCGATATTTTAGGCGGTGTTTTATGGATTGGCAGCTTAACATTAGCAGGATACTTTTTAGGCGAAATTCCTTGGATTAGAAAAAACATTGAATTAGTTGCGCTTGGTATTATTTTCATTTCCGTTTTACCTATTGTATTTGAAGTAGTAAAAGCAAAAATGGCTACAAAAAAATGAAACTAGCCTAGTTAGTTTACGTATCAGTTGGTTATGCTATTTAAAAATAGTGGCTTTATGAAAAAAATACTTTTTCTATTTTATATATTCATTACTAGCTATTGTTGTGCTCAAAACACCATTAATGATACTGATGACGACACTGTTGAGTTGAAAAAAAACTTCTTTGTTATGTCGTACTTCGTTGATCAAAACTACCGTATGGTATATACCGACAATGGAATAGTTGATGGCTACCAAAAATACTCTGACTCGCCCGAATTAAAAGGCTATTCAACATTTTGCGGTTGGGCAAAACAATTCAATAAACATATTGTTAGCGATATTGGTATTGAATACACTTTTAAGCGACTACGCACCAATACTCTTTATTTTCCTGTTGATACTACAGGAATGAAAGAAGCAATTGCCCTGTATACAAATAATGTTAGCTTTGTTACTATACCTATTAGTGTTTCATTTGCAATTGGCAAAAAACTCAAGTTTGGTGTTCAAACAGGTATTGCACCTAAATTTAAAATTTCTGATTCAAAACAATTTTTCAAAGGTTATCATCCGTATTACGGCATTGGTAGCAATAGCCTTATTTTACCTACCAAAAGTGATAATTTTAATATAGAGTACAGAGTATCTGCATTTATTGAATATAATTTTAAACAAACAAAAATGCGTTTGGCTCCTATTTATCGTATCGATTTGATGAATACCTACAAAAAAGTTAATCTAAAAAATGCACATTCAATGGGCATTGGATTTATAATTTTGGTTTAACTCCATAAATTGCTCAACAAAATTACTTATGCTCACATACGGACTCCTTGGTTACCCACTAACACACTCATTTTCAAAACAATACTTTACCGAAAAATTTGAAAAAGAGCAGATTAAAAACTGCGAGTACCGTTTGTTTCCGTTAGAACATATATCGCAATTCCCGATTTTACTGGCCAAATACACCAATTTAAAAGGACTAAATGTTACCATTCCGTATAAACAAGTTGTGTTGCCCTTGTTAGATGAATTAGACCCCACTGCAAAAGCTGTAGGAGCTGTAAATTGCATTAAAATTATTGCAGGCAAAGGCAATCAACTAGCCACATTAATTGGTTATAATACAGATGTTTATGGCTTTAAAATGAGTATAAAGCCGTTTCTGGAACAGCATCACGAACGAGCGCTTATATTGGGTACAGGAGGCGCTTCCAAAGCTGTAGCCTATGTATTAAATGAAATTGGAATTGATTGCTATTTTGTTACACGCAACAAAGAAAAAAACAATTTGCAAACAAACACCACCAAAGTATTTACTTACGATGAACTAAACGAATACATTTTAAATGCCTTTCAACTAATTGTAAATACCACCCCTTTAGGCACTTATCCTAACGTAAACACTTGCCCAGCCATTCCGTTTGAATTTGTTAAAAATACGCACTTGTTATACGATTTGGTGTACAATCCTACAGAAACTGAATTTTTAAAAAGAGGGAAAGCACAAGGTGCAACAACCATTAATGGCCTATCCATGTTGCACCTACAAGCTGATGAAGCATGGCGAATTTGGAATAGTTAGTACACTTTATAAAAAAAGACTCGTGAATAAAAATTAAAGAATAATCTCACTGATAATATGAATTTATTAAACAGAAGCGCAATTACCATTTCCTACAAACAACCATTTATCGATTGGAATAATAAATTAACTCCCGATATGTGTTTGGAGGCAAATATGCTGGGCGAATCAAAAACCTACCTTACCAACGAAATAGTTGATAATCCTGAAAAAATCTTAAAAAAATACTACAAAGAAATTTTTGAAATGGAATTAGAGGGTATGTGGGTTGATGAGAACGATTGGCCTCAAAACAGAACCTTGAAACTGTTTAACGAATGGTTTAATTACGAAATAAGCGATTTTGTAATTGATTTATCCAGCAAAAATATGTACGAATAAAATCGTTCAAAGTTAATTTTCAACAACTAACCACTATACCTTTTTCTCCTCAAACTGGCTTTTTATCATACGGCTACCGTATTTCTTTTTGGCGCTAATGATGCTTACATTTAAATCGAAACCGAGCAACAAAATCAAAGCATTAAGGAAAATCCATAGCATAATAACAATTAATGTACCTATGGAGCCATAAAGCTTGTTGTAGTTGCTAAAATTATTAACATAGTAAGCAAAAAGTACAGAGGTTACAATGGTTAACCCTGTAGCCAAAATAGAACCTGGTGAAAAAAAACGAAACTTATTTTTTCGTTTAGGTCCCATAAAATAACAAAACGAAATAAAAAAGAAACACAAAGCAATCAATATCAACCACTTACCAAACAATATCAAATAATAAGCAACCATATCCTTTTTTACCAAGTAACTTAATCCGATTTCGCTGAAAATAATTAAGGTAATGGCAACAGAAAGCAATAAAGTGGTAATAAACACCATTACCAATGATACTAATTGTTGTTTTAATGCCGACCGGGTTTCAATATCATGATACGTTTCATTAAAGGCATTCATCATTGCATTAAAGCCGTTGGTTGAAAAATAAAGAGCTGAAATAAAACCAAAGGAAAGTAAGCCACTTCTACCATTTTTAATAATATCGGCAATGGTTTCTTCAGCTGCTTCAAAAGCTGATGCAGGCAATAATGTTTGTAACAAATTAAATAACGAATCCTGAAAGTTATCAATAGGTATGTACGGAATTAGCGTAAACAAAAAGATAATAGAAGGAAATAACGCCAAAAAGAAACTAAACGCAAGTGCTTGTGCACGCATTGCCAAAGCGCCCTGCTGCAAGCCTTGAATAAAAAATTTAGATACCAAATACAACGACATTCCTTCAAAACCAGGTAAAATAATGCTTTTACTAGCCGTAATAGTGCGGTAAAGTGGCTTTATTTTTATCAGTTTCCTGATGAATTTATGCTGCATTGGGCTATTTTATTTTATCGCTTTTAAGCTTAAATCTAAACTTTTAACGGTATGGGTAAGTGCGCCAACCGATATAAAATCCACACCACATTGTGCATATTGTTGAATGGTTTGCTCGTTTATCCCTCCCGATGCTTCGGTTTCGTATTTACCATCAATAAGTTTTACAGCTTTTTTGATGTTAGCAATACTGAAGTTATCCAACATAATACGTGAAATATTGCCCACAGCAAGTATCTGCTTTACTTCATCAAGCGAGCGTGCTTCAACTTCTATTTTTAACTGTTTTTTGTTTTTAGCAAGATATTTTTGTGCAGCACCAATTGCTTGTGGAATTCCACCCGCATAATCAATGTGATTATCTTTAATAAGAATCATATCGTACAAACCTATACGATGATTTGCCCCCCCTCCTATTACAACGGCCCATTTTTCTAAACCTCTTATGGTAGGAGTAGTTTTTCGAGTATCAATCACTTTAGTGTTAGTTCCTTTGCATAACTGAACCAGTTTATTGGTAAACGTTGCAATAGCACTCATGCGTTGCATACAGTTCAATACCAAGCGTTCAGCCAAAAGTATTGATTGAGAATTTCCTTCAACAATTAAAACAATATCACCTTTTTTTACTTTAGCGCCATCATTTATAAAAGTGGTAACCTTCAGTTTTTTGTCAACAAACTTAAATATTTCTAACGCCAATTCTACTCCTGCAATAATGCCGTTTTCTTTTACCAGCAAATGTGCTTTGCCCGATGCCTTTTTAGGAATACATGCTAACGAAGTATGATCCCCATCACCAACATCTTCGGCAATAGCTCTAGCAACAAACTCTTGAATATTGAAATTATAGAGTGTTTCGGGCAGTTTTTTTTTATTCATTTCCTACTTCTATTCTAAATTGATGTATAAGCATCTCTGCACCAGCAGCAGGTTTAATCAAAAAGTAAACTTTGAATTTACCATTGCTAGTTTCCAATGTACCAACCACATATTGAGAACCAGTAGTTTTAGGTTCGCTTTTATGTGCTACGGTGTATGATTTTACAGGATGTTTTGCAAAAAAATCGCGTAAAATCATTTCAGCTTGGGGTTTGCTGTACACATCTTCTTGAGAAATAACCTTTAAATCGATATTGCTAATAAAATATTTTGAAATGTTTGCTGGGTTTCCTGAACGAATTGCAGTTGCAATCCCATCTATAACATCAGCTGCAAAAGCAACCGATGAAAAAGAAACGGCTAATAAAAGTATGATTGCTTTAGTTTTCATTTTTAGTAGATTTTGATTTTAACAAACAACGTCAAAAATTGAGCCAAAAATAAAATGTATAAACCAATAAGATATTAAAGTTGGTTTTCAAACAAAAATATAGTTTTTTTGTATAAGAATGAAATTACTTTAGCAGTTTAAGATTAAACTGTAAAAAAACACTATTAATGAAAATAACACTCGTATTAAACGGAAAAACAGAAGATGAATATTTAATCAAAGGTGTATCGATATACGAGCAACGCTTAAAGCATTATATATCGTTTGAAAGCATTGTATTTCCAGCATTAAAAAACACCAAAGCACTAAGTGTTGAACAACAAAAACAAAAGGAAGGCGAGTTGTTATTAAAGCACATTCAATCGTCAGATAGATTGATATTGCTTGATGAGGGAGGTAAAGAATATAATTCTGTTCAATTTTCGGATTACTTGCAACAACAAATGAACAGTGGAATAAAAAACTTAGTATTTGTTGTTGGTGGCCCCTATGGCTTTTCTGACGAGATTTACAAACGGGCAAACGGTAAAATTTCGCTTTCACAAATGACCTTTTCGCATCAAATGGTTCGTTTATTTTTTGTTGAGCAATTATACAGAGCAATGACAATTCTTAAAAATGAGCCGTATCATCATAGTTAACAATGTTAGCCAATTAAATACGATACCAGTCAAATTATGAACAGTTCTTCAGTTTCTATAAGACTTGCAACGATTAGTGACTTGACTGAAATACAGACTATTTTTGTTAATACAATTTCTACTATTTGTAATAATGACTACACATTAGAACAAATAAAAATTTGGACTTCTTCAGTTGAAAATACTCAACGTTGGAAAGATAAATTGAATTCGCAATATTTTCTTGTTGCTGATTTAAATAACAAAATAGTTGGCTACGCTTCGCTAGAGAATAATAACTATTTTGACTTACTGTATATTCACAAAGACTATCAAAGACAGGGTATTGCGAACAAACTTTATATAGAAATAGAGAAAGAAGCAATTAAAAACAAAGCAACTATTCTAAATTCAGACGTAAGTATAACGGCAAAATATTTTTTTGAAACAAAAGGATTTAAAACAATAAAACCACAGATAAGTATAATAAAAGGAGTAGAAATCCTAAATTATAAAATGAGTAAAATACTACAATCTCAATGAACTTGTATAATAAATCATAAAAATACAAAACCTTACTCCTGCCTAAAATAGCTCAATGCGGAAACATCCACCAAACTAACATCTTTATAGTAGTAATGAAGTATATACTCATACGTATAATTGCGCTTAGCCATTGCCATTGCACCTTCTTGACACAAACCCACTCCATGGCCATAACCACGGCCTTTAAATAAAATTGAATCGCCATTTTGTTGCAACGAAAAAAATGTTGACTTTAATTTAAAGTCATTTCTTATGTTTTTCAACGGAATTTTATATCCTTTGTCTTGCAAATAAACAGCCCTTCCTGAAGCTTGATTAAAAGATGTTATGATTTCTGAACTTTTATTTTTTGAGTTTTTTTGTTTTAATAACAAATATTCTTTCCAATCGTCATAAGAAACCGAGCGCTGCCAATGTGCTTGTGATTGAGATGTGCAAAAAGTATCTTTAACCGATTTTAAATAGCTGGTAGAAATAGCCCAAACATCTTCTGAATTAACGGTTTCGCCTCCACAATTAGAATGAAAAGCTGCGGTTATTAGATTCAAATTATTATCTACCACTACTAATCCTTTTGTGGCCAGTACCGCTGCTATAATATCTTCTTCAGATGCTTTGCTTGCATAGGCCTGACAATGAACATCATCACACACTTCGTAACCTTCTTGTACATGCCTATTGAGTTGGGCCAATAGATACGTACGACACAAAATAGCTTGTATTTTATAATACTCTAAATTACTGCCTCTACCTCCCTCCGACTCCACCACACCTGCAATATAATGCTCCATATCAACCGTATTTACTAGTAAAAACTGTCCGAAATCAGGCGTTAACATTACTTCAATATTACCTTCATAAGTACGTACTTTACTTTGTGGAATTACAGATTTTATTTTAAAAGATGCTTGTGGTTCGTTTGTTACTATTTTAATTGTGTTAAAAACACCCAAATCTTTTTCAAATGTTTTTAAACGAATCGCTTTTCCTTCTATCGTCATTTGAAAAATTCCTGTGGGGTCAAAATCATTGAGTTTGTTGCCATCAGCAAATAGTGAATAGCTACCAGCAATAGGTGAAAATATAAAAGAGCGAATAACTTTTGTAGTTAGTATTCGCACATTAACATTACTTGCACTTAATTGCAAAAAACACACGAGATGAAGCACAAAAAATAAAACAGCTTTTCTCATTTCAAATAATTAATCATTAATGTTGCTAATTTTTTTGAAGCGCCCACTCCACCAAGTTTCTGCGTTAATTCAAGATAATTCTGAATTATTTTATTTCTGGTAGTAGGCACCAACAATTTATCCAATTCGATTTTTAAATTGTTTTCGTTCAATTCGTTTTGAATAAGTTCTTTTACAATTTCCTTATCCATAATTAAATTTACAAGTGATATGTATTTTACTTTTATTAATTGTTTTGCAATATGATAAGATATTGTACCACCTTTATAACATACCACTTCAGGCACGCCAAACAAAGCAGTTTCAAGGGTAGCAGTGCCAGATGTAACCAACGCAGCATGCGCTTTTTTTAACAATGGATAAGTTTGATTGTAAACAATTTTAATATCAAAATTACCAATAAAAGTTTTGTAATATTCAGCTGTTTGAGAAGGTGCCCCTGCTATAACAAATTCGTAGGCAGGGTAATGCTTACACATGGCAAGCATTAATGGCAACACCGTATTAATTTCTTGTTTTCGGCTTCCTGGCAATAAAGCAATAATTGGTTTACTGGTATTGATGCTTAATTGTTGTTCATACTCAGCAAAATTTTCAACCGCATCTAATAAGGGGTGTCCAACAAAATCAACATCATAATCAAAGCGTTTATAAAATTCCTTTTCAAAAGGAAGTATCACAAACATTTTGTCAACCACACGTTTTATTTTATGTACGCGCGATTGTTTCCATGCCCATATTTGAGGAGAAACATAATAAAACACTTTTAATCCTGATGCTTTTGCATACTCTGCAATACGTAAATTAAAACCTGGATAATCAACTAAAATAAGTACATCGGGTTGATATGCTTGAATATCTTTTTTACAAAAATCAATGTTCTTAAAAATGGTTCGTATGTTCATCAGCACCTCTGTGAAACCCATAAAAGCTAAATCGCGGTAATGTTTTACAATTTCGGCACCTTGTTTTTGCATCAAATCGCCTCCCCAGCAACGAAACTCTGCTTTGTTATCAAGCAATTTGAGCTCTTTAATAAGATTAGAGGCGTGTAAATCGCCCGAAGCTTCGCCAGCTATGATATAGTACTTCATTCTTCAGTAAAAAACTTAAGATACATTACAAAAGCTGCCCAAATAAAGGTAGCACCTAATACTCCTCTTGCTGCATTGTATTTTTCGCGCCAAATAAACAGATAAAACACACCTAAATTTGCCAACAAACACAGGGTAACAATGGAGGTATATGTTTTGCCAAATTGCAAATGAGCAATAAATCTATGCACAGGCATATTTTTAAAATTTATTAAATAGTACGATACAAATGTTAGCGCAGGAGCCAATAGGCCACAAATTACTCCTGTCCAAAATTTATCTAAATCAATATCTTTCATGTGTTATAATAAAATTACAATTTCCAGGCAGCTATTTGTTTTATTGTTTGATGTGCTGTCATATCAAATTGAGTAGGCACAATGGATACATAATTATTTTCTAATGCCCACACATCTGTATCTTTTTCATGCAAATCAAAGTTTTCGAATTTTCCGGTAAGCCAATAGTATGTTTGTCCGGTGGGGTCCTTGCGTTCATCAAAACGCTCTATCCATGTAGCTTTTGCTTGTCTACACACTTTTATACCCTTTATTAAATCGTACTTAAGTTTTGGAATATTTACGTTTAAACAAACACCTGCTGGCAATCCGTTTTTAAGGACTTGTTCAGCAACTTTTTTTACAATTTTTTTAGATGCTGTAAAATCAGCTTCGAGTGTATAATCAGATAATGAAAAACCAATGGCTGGAATGCCCTCAATTGCGCCTTCTACAGCAGCCGACATAGTGCCCGAATAAATTACATTGATAGACATATTGGTACCATGATTGATACCAGAAACACATAAATCAGGTTTGCGTTTCATTATTTTATTTACGGCAAACTTCACACAATCAACTGGAGTTCCAGTGCAACTATATTCTTCTTTTACACCATGTATTTTAGATTTATTGATTCGAAGTGTTGAATTAATTGTAATTGCATGCCCCATACCCGATTGTGCCTTATCAGGAGCAACAACAACAACATCGCCAAGGGTTTTCATTACCTCTACCAATGCTTTAATACCAGGGGCAGTAATTCCATCATCATTGGTAACTAAAATAAGTGGTTTCTTCTTTTTCATCACCCACAATGATACTCAATATTTGAGCGCTATTTTATTGCAGTATAAAAAATAGATTCACAACTTATTGTTGATAATTAGCAAGTATAAAAAATTGAAAATCAGCTAGTTAAAACCATATGGTTTAACTTTTTAGTGCAGCAATTGTTTCAATTGGTTGTGCCGAAGCAAATACGGTATTACCAGCAACAAGAACATTAGCTCCTGCGTTGATTAATTTTTTATAATTATTCAGATCTACTCCACCATCAATTTCAATAAATGCAGATGAACCGCTTGCTTTAATCATTTCGGCTAGTTGACTTACTTTTTTGTAAGTATTTTCAATGAATTTTTGTCCACCAAAACCAGGGTTTACGCTCATTACGCAAACCAAATCAATATCAGAAATTATATCGGCTAATAAGTGAACCGAAGTATGCGGATTAATAGCAACACCAGCTTTCATCCCAAGCGCTTTTATGGCCTGAATAGTGCGGTGTAAATGTGTACATGCTTCTAAATGTACTGTTAATACATCAGCACCAGCATCTTTAAATTGTTGTAAATAACGATCTGGGTCAACTATCATCAAATGCACATCCAATGGCTTTTTAGCATGTTTTTTTATGGCTTTTACTACCGGAAAACCAAATGATATATTTGGCACAAACATACCATCCATAATATCAACATGAAACCAATCAGCAGTACTTTTATTAATCATTTCAACATCACGTTGAATGTTTGCAAAATCGGCAGATAATACAGAGGGAGCAATTAAATGAGCCATGAGTTGTGGGGCAGTTAGTTTTATACTAACGACAAAATTAAAAAAAAGAGCGGAAACACTATCAATAAGTTTTCCGCTCTTTCAAACAAATGATACATATTTGTTTATCCTAAGTAACTTTTAAGAATTCGGCTTCTAGAAGTTTGTTTTAGCCTTCTGATTGCTTTTTCTTTAATTTGACGTACACGCTCACGAGTTAAATCAAGGTTTTCACCAATTTCTTCAAGTGTCATGGCATGTTCGCCATTGAGGCCAAAATACATACGCACAACATCCGCTTCACGTGATGTAAGGGTATGTAAAGCACGCTCTATTTCTCGTCTTAAAGATTCGTGCAACAGTGTAAATTCAGGACTAGGAGTATCTTCGGCTTCCATCACATCATACATACTCCCTGCATTATCATCGCCCGTAGCAAGTGGTGCATCCATTGATACATGACGACCATTTATTTTCATAGATTCTTTTACCTCACCTTCAGTAATTT
>JBASCV010000269.1:0-10294 GCA_049651825.1 Bacteroidia bacterium | reverse complement strand
CCTTTATACCCCCAACCATTAAAGTAGCTCTGACCTGTTGAAGTACATTTGTTGTAGCAACAGCTATAGGTGTTCCAACGAATATAAATACTTGCACCAGCTGGTATTGAAGGGATAGTTATAAAGGCTCTTCCTACAGAATTTGCTGGCATACATGCTAATGTGCTAGTTGTTTGTGTGCTATCTGCTGTAATTGGTATGGTTGGAGTAGATTCTATCACAAAGCTTGTTGCATCAATAAAAGAGCCCATATTGCTGTTGTAACTTTGACCGTTGTTGGTTTGAAATATGTCTAAATGTATATTTACAGCATCTCCTGTTCCTGTGTTTGTTAACAATAATCGTTGTACACTTGCATTGTTTATGCCCAAGCAGCTATTCATATCAGGGCTTGATGGTGTTATTTGTATGTTTGGAATTAAGTTAGGAAACACCACATTAGCTCCCATTGTAGTTGTTTGACAGGTTTGGTTGTTACATCCCCATTTAGCGTTAAAATCAGACGAAACATTATTGCAGCTACTCACCAGCACGGTTTCACAAAAAGTAACTGATTCACCAGGCTCAAAAATGCTATTGTTATTACCAATTGCAGTAAATTGACTCGCCCCAAATGTTATGGTTTCTGTTGTTCCACTGTTTGTCCATGTGCCATTGTTTATGGCTGTAATTGTAATTCCGCTACCATGTACATCGGTTACGGTAAATTGGCTCAAATCGCCTAACCCATTGTTTGTAATTGTTACACAGCGGGTAAAGGAAGCTCCAACAGTTCCGTTATAGCTAGCGTTGGTTATGTTTGATATATTTAGTACAGGTTGTTTGGCATTGTACACGGAGGTTGTGTGTGTGTCTTGTCCTGCGGTTCCGTTTGCGGTAAATTTTACTTTTACCGTGTTTTGTATAATGCCTCCGTTTGATATGTACGAAATTACATCACAATTGGCTTTAGCCGTAAAGCTTATGTTTATTGCAGTTGCAAGCGAATTAATTGTTGGTAGTAAAAATACAGGGCTATTTAAATTACTTATGTTTTGTTCGCTAACACCGCTACCACTAATGCTACCGGCTTGATAAACAATGCCTGTAGGCAGTGTAATAAACAGTGTATCGTTTGTTACAGCAAAAGGCGATGGGTTGTACAGGGTAATAGTAAATGTTTGAGCCGTACCACAAACCGCCAGATTTGTAGGAACTGCACTAGTAATAGAAACAATGTTGCTTTGGCTGTAGCATTGATAAAACAAAACATAAAAAATAAACAGTAATAGTTTTTTCATTTACTTTAGCCACAAAAATGGTTTTGTTTCGAATCAACAACATCTAAAAACTGTGTTTGTTAGATAGTGTTAATACAAGTAATCAAATATAGTTTATTTGATTACAGTATAGACAATAATAAGATTGAAAAAGTTGCATGTTTGTGTAAATTCAAAATGCAAATATCAGATTGGAATTGGAAATACAAAAAGAGCAACAGGTTTGTTAACGAAGTAGTAAAAGAGCCTTGTATTATATAATTTTACTACGTACTTCTATAACTTTATCAGCAAGTGGTTTAAATTGCTCTAGCGTAGGGTTTTCAGAAATACCGTCAAAAACTTCTTTTATTCCTTTTAAGTTTGCGATGATGTCTTCTGTTCCTTCGTTTTCTGCTTTATAGCTTTCTAATAGAGCAATTAAATCGTTTAGCGTTGTCTTTTCTTTTACAATTCTGGCAACAATAACATCATTACTTGTTTCTAGCGCAATTTGCGATGATATATACATCCCTTCAATCCAAGCACCAACAACCATTATTGTTGAAACACCTGGTTGTCCATTTTCTTGTAAATATTCATCAGCAGTACGATAAGAGTCAGTAATAATGGCAAGTAAAGAGTCTTTGTTTTCAGAGTTTGCCTCTAAACGAGAGCTCATGTTTTCATCAAAAGCACCGCTTATTCCTAGGCTAGTAGCCATTTTATTGGTACATCTTAAGTAAAGCATTGACTCTTGAGTTTGATCAAAAATATTGGTAACCCCTAAATCAATACCATAAACGCCTAAATTGAGTGCTTTTGCTTTAACAGATGAATATTTAGAAAGATTTTCAACAGGATTTAATGCTTTTGCGTTATATCTTGCGCCTGCATCTTCCAACATGGTTGTAGTTTCGCTTTGCGAAGGTATTGTAGCAAATATTTTTTGTATTTGATTGTTTTTTTGTACTTGAACATTATTTTCTGGCCCATCTGTAGAGATAGAATCGTTTTCATCTGCAGGCGTTCCGCAGGCAACAAGTAAAAAAACGATTGCGCTATATAGAGAAAAACTGTATAAAGACTTAAAATTCATATTCTTTTTTATTAAAGGCGACCAAAGATACTATTTAAAATGATTAAAAACAATGGTGTTTTAAAAAATGAAACGTTAAGTTAACCTACCATGGTATTCTTTTTTATTCCTGTCATTTCCACTGCGGTATTTACAATTGCAACAACATCAAATCCACATTCTGTGTACAATTCTGTTTGTTCTCCATGCTCAATGTATTTATCAGGAATTCCTAAGCGTTTTACTTGGGCTTGGTAGTTATTGTCGGCCATAAATTCAAGTATGGCGCTTCCCATGCCACCAACTATACATCCGTCTTCTACGGTTATAACTTTGCTGTGTTTTTTGAATACTTCGTGTAAAAGTTCTTCATCAAGGGGTTTTACAAAGCGCATATCGTAATGAGCAACGCTAATGTTCTTATTTTCAAGCTCTTTGCATGCTTTTACAGCATAATTTCCAATGTGTCCGATGGTTAAAATGGCAATATCATCTCCATTTTGAATTCTACGTCCTTTACCAATGGTTATTTTTTGGAAGGCTTTTTTCCAATCGGTCATTACACCGTTGCCACGAGGGTAACGTATTGAAAATGGGGCATTTGTCTCTGGTAGCTGAGCCGTGTACATTAGGTTTCTAAGCTCTTCTTCATTCATTGGAGCCGAAACAATCATGTTGGGGATACAACGAAAATAAGCTAAGTCGTAAGCACCGTGATGTGTAGGGCCATCAGCGCCAGCTAAACCACCTCTATCTAAACAAAAAACCACATGTAAGTTTTGTAATGCAACATCATGAATTACCTGATCATAAGCACGTTGCATAAATGAAGAATATATATTGCAGAATGGTACTAAGCCTTGTGTTGCCAATCCTGCCGAAAAAGTAACAGCATGTTGCTCGGCAATACCTACGTCAAAAGCTCTGTCGGGCATTGCTTTCATCATAATGTTTAATGAACATCCGCTAGGCATAGCAGGTGTTATACCCATTATTTTAGGGTTTTTTTCAGCTAATTCAACAATGGTATAGCCAAAAACATCCTGATACTTAGGTGGTTGTGGCTCTTTGGGTACTATTTTTATAATTTCTCCAGTATCTTTATTGAACAAGCCTGGGGCATGCCAAATGGTTTGATTTCCTTCTTCGGAAAATTTATATCCTTTGCCTTTTTGAGTTAAACAGTGTAAAATTTTAGGGCCAGGAATTTCTTTTAAATCTTGCAAAACTTTTGCTAATCGTTCTACATCATGACCATCAACTGGTCCGAAGTAGCGAAATTTCAACGACTCAAACATATTGCTTTGTTTAAGCAAAGTGCTTTTTATGCCATTTTCAATTTTTGAGGCAATTTCTTGTGCATTTGGCCCAAATTTGCTGATTTTGCCTAATAAATTCCATACATCATCTTTAAATCGATTGTAGGTTTGGGAAGTAGTAATATCGGTAAGGTATTCCTTTAATGCTCCCACATTAGGGTCAATACTCATACAATTATCATTGAGTATCACCAATAAGTTTGAGTTGCTTATACCAGCGTGGTTAAGTGCTTCAAAAGCCATTCCCGCTGTCATTGCACCATCGCCAATAACAGCAATGTGTTGACGTTCTTTTTCGCCTTTATAGGCCGATGCAATGGCCATTCCAAGAGCAGCGCCAATAGATGTAGAGGAATGCCCTACCCCAAATGTATCATATTCACTCTCGGAGCGCTTCGGAAATCCGCTAATGCCTTTGTAAATACGGTTGGTATGAAAGTTTTCTCTGCGTCCGGTAAGTATTTTATGGCCGTAAGCCTGATGTCCAACATCCCACACTAATTGGTCGTAAGGGGTGTTAAACACATAATGAAGCGCAACAGTAAGTTCAACAACGCCTAAGCTTGCACCAAAGTGACCTCCTTTTTGAGACACTACATCAATAATAAATTGACGTAATTCATTGCTTATTTTTGGCAACTCTTCGGATTTAAACTTTTTTAAATCTGAAGGGTTGTTTATCTGATCGAGAAGCTTGCCTGCTTTAAATTCCATTAATGTGTAGGGGTATAGTTGCTACAAATATAATACTATTTTTTTGAAGTTTAATTATAGCTATTGCGTAAAATAATTGCACTCATTTGTTTGTTTTTTAGCAGTTTGTTTTTGGCCATAAGGTTTAGCCGTATTTTAATTGCATAATCGTTAAACTTATACCCTAATTCCTACAATACAAACATCGTCAACCTGTTCAAGTGCTCCTTGCCATTCGGAAAAATACAATTTTAGCTTGTTTTTTTGTGTATCTAAATTTAGTGTGTGATTTTCAAGTAAAATGTTTTCAAATCGTTTGTAAGTTAATTTTTTGCCTTTTGCCCCACCAAATTGATCGGGATATCCGTCAGAATAAATATAGATACAATCTCCTTTTTGTAGTTGTATTTGGTGGTTTGTAAAGGGCTTGGAAAGAGGGTAGTAGCCAATTGGTTGTTTGTCGGCTTTTATTTCCTGTAGTGTATTGTTTTTAATTATGTTTAATGCATTGTTTGCCCCAGCCCATTCAAGTTCCAATGTTTTTAAGTTTAATCTACACAAGGATATATCCATCCCGTCTTTATTCCCAATTGTTTCATCCGCTTGTCTTAATTCTATTACTATTTTATCGCGTAATTCATTTAATATTTCATTCGGACTCAACAGTTCCTGAGACAATACAATTTCGTTTAAAAACGAAATGCCTAACATGCTCATAATTGCTCCCGGTACACCGTGTCCTGTACAATCAGCAACAGCAAAATACCAATACTCTTGCTTTTCAACAGCCCAGTAAAAATCGCCACTCACAACGTCTTTGGGTAGAAATAAAATAAAATGTTCGGGCAAATGTTTGCTGATGTGATTTTCTTCTCTCAGTAATGCCCTTTGAATTCTTTTTGCATAATGAATACTATCCATTATGTTTTTGTTTTTTTCTTCTATAATTTCTTTTTGTTTTTCTGTTTTTTTGTTTTGTAGTTCAATAATTTGCTTTTGCTTTTTAGTTATTGATATGGCTCTTAGTACAAAAAAAGTGAATATAAGTACTAAAACGAGTCCAATACTAATCGACCAAATTAGCAGACGTTGTTTATAGTTTTTCTTCTCGTTTTCTGTTTTTATTTCTTGTTCTTTTTTTTCAAATTCATAATTCATTTCTTGCCGAGTGCCTTCTTCTAGTTTGTTTCTTTTATACAAAGAGTCTTTGGTTGCAATCGCTTGTTTATAGAAAGCAAAAGCCTTTTCGATATCTCCTCGTTTTTCGTATATGTGACTTATACCGAAAAGAACAGGTACTTTTTGAGCCAACTCTCCAATAGAATCAAATTGTTCTATCGCTTTCAAAAAATATTTTTCTGACTCGTTATAATTCTCTACAGAAAAATTAACTTGTCCCATGTTGCCATATAAATCGGCTTTTTGTTTTCTATTTTCAACAATTGCTAATGCATCAGAATAATAGTTAATGGCTTCGGTATATTTTTTTTGTTCGTGGTATATAACTCCAATGTTTTCGAGGCAAGAAACAATATATTCGGCATTTTCAAGCTCTCTGCTTTTTTCTAATGCCTTTAAGTAAAATCCGAGTGAAAGCTTGTATTTTTTTTGTGAACGATATATCTCGCCAAACCCCGTATAAATTTGTGAAATTCGTTTTTTGTTGCCCTCTACTTTGGTTAATGCTAAGGCTCTTGAAAAAGTTTTTTCAGCTTCTGAATATCTGTTTTGAATTAAATAAAGCGACCCCGTATTTATTAGGACAGAAGATATTCTAGCAGTATCCTTATGTTTTTCGGCAATTTTAATTGCGGTTATATAATTTTCGATGGCTTTAGAATAAAACCCTCTGTTTTTATATGCAACTCCCATACAGTTATAAAAACGAGCAGTTTGTTGTTCTTTGTCAACTTTTTTTGCTAAATCAATACCTATCCTTGCATATTTTATACAAGAATCAAACATGCTTGTTCGTTGATATTCCCAAGATAGATTATAAAGCAAATTTATTTTAACCGTATCTACTCGTTCCTTTTTATATCGAATAAGAAGACTGTCAATACTCATGTTTTGAGCCCAATTAACGTTAGCCCAACTCATAGAAAAGAGTAGAAGTGATAAGGTAATATATGTTTTAAGTGTATGCTTCATTGTTGTGTTCATATCAAATATAAAAAATAAAGCGATTGATTTTTTAAAATCAATCGCTTTAATCAAACAATTTATTAGTAGGGCTATTTACCCACTTTAACACGTATACCCTCAGAATTACTTGTAAACTCCGGAGCATACATACACTGAATAGATGTTATTCCGTTCGAGAAATTACCATTGTGTGTTACTACTAATGGATATTCAAAAACATACGTTCCTTTTGGCAATCTATCGAAAAAGAAATTGGTTGCAGCATCGCGTGTGCTTTCGTAGTAGCCTAAGCCATCTTGCCATTTGTACCTCGAAATTACGTTGGTTGGTTCAAAGCCCGATGCGCGCATATCTTTCATGTGTACATATTCCATATCTCTATCAACACGCAACTCAATTCGCACTTTGATTTTATCGCCTACTTTTAAGCTTGTTTTATCCGTTATTGGTTCAATTAAAAGTCCTGCATCCGAATTTTTTTGCAAGAACAATTGTTTTTTCATGTTGAGTGGTGTTTTTGAAGGAGTAATTTTATCCAACTGCTCAAAGTACTGCCAATAAAGGGCTCCCCAACTTACGCCTTCATCTTTTTTTACAACAGTTACTTCACCCATGTTTGGCTTAATATCGGCACCGCTCCACGATGTTTTAAAATAGCCTGTTCCTGCTTCTTGTTTTACATCTGGCAATTTTTTAGGGTCTACCTTCATGTCGCCCAAATTAATTTCAACATTGCTTTCTGTTGCAAGCCAATCAGTGCCACGAAGCAACAATGCGTAAATGGCTTCTGTGGTAGCTTTGGTTGTTTTCCAATCTTGTGTTTGTTTTGATTTTAATAACCACACCTTTAAATCGTCAACAGCTTTTTTATCCATACTTACTTCGTCAAATGCTTCAATCATAAGTGCTTGGGCTTCAATAGGTGCTTGATACCAGTAGAAACCTTCGTAGTTTTCTTTCCAATACATGCCCATTTCTTCGCTATTGATTGAATTTTCTTTCAGTGATTTCATAATCGCTTTTGGCGTTACTTTATCGTCATAACGATTTAAAGCAAGTGCAATCATCCCTTGCATGTATCTACCGTTTTTTAACCAATACTTTTGTGCTTGTCCTTTGTAGTATTCAAATGCTGTTTGATTTCTTTTGCTGATAGCAACATCTTTAAAGTAGCTACGTGCGTATAAATATTGTATTTGCTCGTAGCCCAAATTGTTTTCATTAAGGTCTATACCGTGTTTTAATAACCATTCGTAGTCCTCACGAATTTTGTTGTCTAAATATTTTGCACCATCTTGCACCATATCCCAAACCGCAGCATTTTCACGCACATTTTTTACGCCAAGCTTATCCAAATGCCCCATGCCGGTTACAATGTGTTGAGTAATATATCTGCTTTCTGGCATGCCTTCAAACCATGGCCATCCACCATTTGAAGTTTGTGCTTTTTGTAATTTTCGCATCGCTCTATCCAACTCGCTGCTCATTTTGTTCAAATCAAATAACAAGGCAACACGTTTTTTGCGTTCGCTTTCATCTTTAGCATCTAGCACCCAAGGGGTTTCTTCGAGCATCAATGATTTTAGCTCTTGATTTTTTTCAAGATTAGAAAGTAGAGCTTCTTTATCTTTCGTTTTCCATGATTCAAACACCGCTTTTATTTTAGGTGATGAATTAGCAACATGCGTAGCAATACTATTTGCGTAATAGCGCGAAAATGTTTGCTCAGCGCACTCATAAGGATACTCCATAAGGTAAGGGAGCGCCTGTACTGCATACCATGCAGGGTTTGCAGTAAACTCTAGTGTTAGTTTATGGTTACGTAAGGTTGTTGAGTTATTGTTTTGACTGATTAATTTTTCAAAACGGTACGTTTTGGTTTGTTTGCTTCTTACAGGCAGTGGCATTGATTCTGTTACCAACATTCGATTGGTTAAAACAGGTACAGCCATTTCTTCACCATCGGTAAAGTTTCCTGCTTTTGCAACCACTTTATACGTGATAGCTCCATACCCTTCCGGAACAGAAAGGTTCCAGTTTAAGGATGTACTCAATCCTTTTTTCAATTTTTCGGTTGAACCAAAAGATACAATGGTGCTACCTGAAGTTAATTCAGTTGTTATATCCTTCATTGTTGTAGCATCGTATAAAAACAATTGTGCTGTACCGCTTAAATCATGGTCGGATAGGTTGGAGATTTTTGTACTGAATTCCATTTTATCATTCTCCCTAAAAAAGCGAGGAGCGTTGGGTACTACCATTAGCTCTTTTTGAGTAACTAATTCTTCTTGTATGCTTCCAAATTTCAAATCTTTGGTGTGCGCAAAGCCCATCATTTTCCATTTAGTGAGCGATTCTGGAATGGTAAATTTAACAATCACGCTTCCTTCGGCATCTGTTTCCAGTGTAGGGTAGAAGAAAGCTGTTTCAGCAAAATTGCTACGTGCTGTAACTTGCGACATGTCGCCTCCTTTGTTTGTGCTGCCACCAATAGCTTCTTGGGCAGGCGTTGCTGCTAAACCATCAAAAGAAGAGTCGTCTAAATTTGCTGATTCCTTTTTTGCCTTATCTGCTTTTTTCTCTCTGGGGCTTTCGTCTCTTTCTTCCATATTAGCCTCTGCCATGGCCAAGCCTGGTGCTGGCGCACTTTTTGATGCCATTGACCTACGTACTCCTCCACCTTCATAATCTCCATCGCCATATCCACCACCACCGTAGTATCCTAGATAATATCCAAACCAATTTAAATAATCATATTCTTTAGCATCTCCACCAGGATAATCGTTAAAGCTGTGAGCGTAAAACTGTGAGCCCACGCTTCCAAAGGCTCTGTTTGCTTCCCATGATAACGATGAATAATAGTAATTGTAAATATCAAAATACCAGCTGTTGGGTCTAAACGCGTCTAACGAAGCGTCATATAAGGTGGCAACCATTTCGGCTGCCATTTTATCGCCCTTTTTATCTTTAATTTTTAACTTCCATTCTTCTTTTGCTCCTGGTAGTAGTTTGTTTCTAAAGGTTTCGAATTGAATATCCAATTGTTTGTTAGTAAATGGAACCGTAACTACTCCAGAATGTGCATAAGAGCGGTTATCTTTTATAAATACACAATGAAATGAAACATTGCCTCTATGTTTTTCTTCAATAGGTATTTCTATCTTTTTTTGTTCAGCATTTATATTAATAAATTCTTTTTTTACAATTTGTCCTTTATGTTCAATTTCATACAAAATAGTTACGTTTTTTGATTTAGAGCCTATTGTAAAAGCCGCTTTTTGGCCAGGTTCGGCAATTGTGCTTGTTGCCCAATTAAACCAATCAACACTATTGGTTGCTAGTTCAGAAGTGTTGTTTGAGTGAACAGTAAAATATTTTATCTCTTTTACATCTTCTCCATAAGTATCTTTGGTATGAGCTTCCATCACATACACTCCCGCTTTCCATGTATTTAGGTTTGTTATTTTTATAGAGTCGCTATTAAGGTCGTTTCCTTTTTTGGCTTTGTTTACAAAGTTTTTTTCATACACTTTTTCAGCTCGTTCCCATTTATACATGTTGTTTTCATCCTTGTATTCATCGTTAGGAAACATTTTTTCAAACTCTTCCTTGTTTAGTACAAACCTGTCGGGTTGGCTCCAAAGCCTTTTTTTGTAAGCTTTTTGGGGTTCTTTTAATTTATATATTTCAACTCTTCCTTGAGCAGGTTCATATTGTCCACTCATGTTAGATGTTGATATATGAAAAACCTGTTTGCTTTCTTTTTCAAGTAATTCTGGTATCCAAATACTTAGGTTTATAGCAGTATAAGCAACATTTAC
>JBASCV010000268.1:0-13502 GCA_049651825.1 Bacteroidia bacterium | reverse complement strand
TGCTAAACCTGGTAAAAATGCCAAATAAGGCGAATCACCAATAATATACCCCCTGTGTGCATTAATCATTGCCCCCCAAGATGCTGTTGGCGGTTGAGCACCAATACCCAAAAAGCTTAATCCTGCTTCTATCAATATAGCTGCAGCAAAATTAGATGCAGAAATTACAATTACAGGTCCCATTACGTTGGGCAAAATATGACGCAAAATAATTCTAACATGCGTAAAACCAAGGGCCCTACCAGCTTCAACAAACTCCTTCTCTCTAAGGCTCAATATTTGCCCACGCACCACACGTGCCACCTCTACCCACATGGTTAAACCTACAGCAATAAACACTTGCCAAAACCCCTTTCCTAATACCAAAGTAATTGCTATTACAAGCAACAAGGTCGGTATTGACCATATCAAATTAATGAACCACACAATAAGATTATCAACCCAACCTCTAAAATATCCGGCAAGTGAACCCAGCAAAATACCTATAATAACAGATATAAATACAGCTATAAAACCCACCGATAAAGATACACGCACACCTATAATTAGCCTGCTTAATAAATCTCTTCCGGCAGGGTCGGTACCTAAAATAAAATGCTGTTTCGTAATATTGTTTTTTAGCACCTCAGCCTTTAGCTCTTCTATGCTTTTGCGTGTTTTAGCAGTACTTCCTAATTCATAAAAATCAATATAACCTTCTTTAACATTGTTTTCGATGGATTTTGAAGGGTCCAAAGCATAAACAACTTCGGCCAAATTCAATTTCATTTTAGGTGCATCCAACTTATTGTTTCCAATGTATTCTTGAATCACAATATCACTGCCTTCAAATGTGTAAGACGAAAACGGAATTTTGCGGTAATCATTTACTTCCCCAAAAAACATTTTATAAAACAGATTTACCTGATGCGAAACCTCATTTTTTCTACTAAGTACCATTTCAGCTTCAAAGCCTGGGCGTTTTTTAGAAATTTCAAGCAATTGCTCATTTGAATCAGGGGTAGAATCTGGAGTAATGGAATACCCCAAAATAGCAATACAAATAAACAGACCAATAGTGATGAGCCCAAACATGGCCAACTTGTTCTTTTTAAAACGTTGCCATGCGTAATACGAGGGTGGTGGTGAATATTTATCGTCTTTTTTTGCCATTCAATAAAAAACTACTGCGCTTACACTATTTTTAATACAGGCTAAAAATAACAACAAAAAATCAAAAACGAAGCGATTACTCACAGAATAAGACCAATTAAACAAAACAGGCTCTCAGCAATGGAATTTCAATAATGTATTTATTTACAAATAAGCAGGCAAATATATATTCTTCTTTAAAAAAAGACTTTTACCTTTGACACTACAATTAAAATAAAAAGCTACGAAAACTACCGATAAAATAATTTTAGGAGTTGACCCAGGAACAAACATTCTTGGTTACGGACTAATACACATCAAAGGCAATAAAATGGAATTGATTGTAATGGGTGTACTACGTTTGGAAAAAGTGGAAAATCACCCCTTAAAACTTCAAAAAATATTTGATAAAATAGTAGCACTAATAGATGAATACAAACCTGACGAATTATCCATTGAGGCCCCTTTTTTTGGTAAAAACGTACAATCAATGCTAAAATTAGGTCGTGCGCAAGGTGTTGCAATTGCAGGCGCTTTATCAAGAAATATACCCATTCAGGAGTATTCTCCAAAAAAAATAAAACAATCTATTACAGGCAATGGAAATGCTTCTAAAGAACAAGTTTCGGCAATGCTAAAAACATTGCTCAACTTTAAAGAAACGCCCGAATTTTTAGATGCTACCGATGGTTTAGCAGCAGCAGTGTGTCACTATTTTCAGGGAAGTAAAACGGCTGGCAAAAAATCATACTCTGGCTGGAAAGCATTTTTAACAGAAAACCCAGATAAGAAAATCAAGTAGCATAACCATACGTTCTTAATAAAGGTATTCAAACAAATTATATCTCATTTAATTAAAGTATCTAAAAATTATTCTAGTTGTTTCTATTTTAAAAACAACAAACCATATCGCCAGACTCCTACAGTTGTGTATGAATTGTATTTTACCATTCGCCAATAGTTTATTAACTTAGCACCAAACATTTTTATCCATGTTTAAGGTCAATAAAATAGCAACTATTTTTCTTCTGCTTATAACATCCATAGTGACGGCTCAAGAAATTTGCTCAAATGGTATTGATGACGATTCTGATGGGTTAATTGACTTAAATGATACTGATTGTGCATGCAATACATTTGCGCCTTCACTTATTGCAAATCCGTCTTTTGAAAGTAATACAGGATGCCCTAGCACCTATCAACAATTTAATCTAGTCTCCAATTGGGTATCAGGCAATGGAGAAGCAATAGATTATTTGAATACCTGTGGGTTTACGCGTTTTTCAGGTGTTGATTTCCCTAATGGAAACGGAATTGCTGGTTGTTACTATCTAGAAGACCGACTCAGATATATTGCACAATGCTTACCCTCTCCACTAACATCAGGTACGGCCTATACATTAAATTTCGAAACCAGTGCACTATCTATTGATAATGCGGGCAATCAATTAGATGTAGCCGTTGGAGGACTTTGTGGTTTTAATTATAACTCTATACCCTACCCTGTTACAATTACACTATACGGCACAAGTACCTGTGCTGATTTACCGTGGACTGGAACAGGTAGTCCAATTGGTTCAGGCAATTGGGTTGTACTAGGGCAAGTTGTATATTCTCCGGCAGATACACTTTGGAACGACTTAGCGATTAGCTTTACTCCTACTACAACTATTGCAGCCATTGCAATTGGACCACCGTCAACACAAAGCCCTCAATTTCCTGTATACAACCAAGGAGGTAATGGTAATATAGGCTGCTTTCCATACATACAGTACGATAATTTTATTTTAAATGAATCCAATGCAGTTGTTGATATAGAAATTTCACAATCTGGCGGCTTTTGCATCAATAATCTCGCATTTACAGCTACCAGCACAGTTCCAGGCGGAACATGGCAATGGTACAAAAATGGAATTGCACTTGCAGGACAAACAAACGCAACAATTCAAATATCAACAAACAATTATGGAATAGGCAATTACACCGCATGTTATACATTGCTTGGCACTTGCTTTACTGAAGATTATTTACTTCAATTGCCAAGTGGACTTGATGCGCAGTTTACCTCGGGTGCAAGTTGTATGGAAACAATTGTTGCATTTACCGATTTATCATTCGCTGGCGCTTATCAAATAACAAACTGGGATTGGGATTTTGGAGATGGCAACACCTCCACAGACAGACATCCCGTACACCGATATGCAGCAAATGGCAATTACACAGTTCAACTTATTATAACTACCAACCAAGGATGTAAAGACACAATAACGCATCCGCAAGCGGTAAACAAACCTAGCCCACTAGACATATCTACCTGTAGCTGTAACGGATTAGGTATATCATTAATTCCGAATCATTCATTTGAAGACCATTCATGTTGCCCTACAAACTATAGCCAACTAAATTGTGCCGATAACTGGATTCAGGCATCTGATGCTACTTCCGACTATTGGCATACTTGTGGAAATATACAAATGGATTACAATCCACCATTACCGCCACCTGATGGCGATGGATTTGCGGGCTATATTGACTTTGGAACGGGCTATAAAGAGTACATTGGTGCTTGTTTAACAGAGCCCATGCAAGCTGGGCAAACCTATAACTTAACCTTTCAAATGGCTAGTACCAGCACTGCCAATTTTGCTTTTTGGGGTGCCACAAATTGTAACGATTTGCCTTTTTCAGGTCAAGCGTGCCCTCAAGGTATAGGTTCATGGCAAATACTTCAACAACAAACCTATACCTTAGGGGGCGGAACATGGCATACAGTAAGTATGACTTTAACGCTTACACAAGACATATACGCAGTATTATTAGGGCCTGATTGTGGAAGTGGGCCTGGCGGTATAGGTTATTATTATGTAGATAAATTATCGCTATCTTCATCGATATTACAGCCTGTTGAAATTGAAGGTTCTTATTGCTCTAACGATGTTGTATTAAAATCGGGTGCCGCAAGTGATACTTTTAATTTACATTACCAATGGTTTAAAAATGGCATTGAACTTATTGGCGAAACCGATTCTGTATTAAATGTTTCTGCAAATGGTTATGGTACAGGAGATTATCAAATTATGGGAGTTTATAGAGATGGTTGTGATGTTAGCCCTATATTTACTGTTGATACCGCTTATATTGAATTTGACACAGAGATAACCACTTCTTGTCCTGGCTTACAAAATGGCGAAATTAGCATAAAAAATGTAGGTGGATTAGGCGATACACCTCCTTACTTATTTCAGTTAAACAACAACACTCCAATTAACGACAGCACTTTTTCTAATTTAAATCCAGGCAGTTATGTTATAAAAGTAATTGACAGTAAAGGTTGCATTGATTCTGCTACTGTAGTAATCGATAGCCTTGCTGCACCAATAGCATTATTCAACCATAGCGATGTTTGCGAAGGCGATAGTGTTATTTTCTCCGACCAATCAACCATTTCAACTGGAGCAATTACCTCATGGCAATGGTTTTTTGGCGACAACAGTCCTAATTCATCGGTTCAAAACCCACACCACTTATATGCAAATACGGGTGAATATACAGTAACACTTGTATTACAGAGCGACTCAGGCTGTACTGATGCTGTTACTAACACCATAACTGTGTATGAAAAACCATCAGTAAATGCTGGAAATGATCATACTATTTGCGCTAATTCTACTGCAATACTAAACGGTACAATAGGTGGTACAGCAAGTGGTGCAACATGGAGCGGTGGTTTGGGAACATATACACCCAACAATACCACACTTAATGCCGAATACACCCCTAGCACTACCGAAATTAGTGCGGGCTTTGCTACACTTATTTTAACAACAAACGACCCAACAGGACCGTGTAATAGTATTAATGATACTGTTATTATAACCATTAACCCTTTACCTACTGTATCAGCCGGAATAGATCAAATTATTTGTAACGGAAATACGCTTCTGTTAGCTGGTACAATTGGAGGTGCTGCATCAAGCGGAACATGGAGTGGTGGTAGTGGTACCTACAATCCAGATAATGCCAGTCCAACTGCGGTTTATACTCCTACGATTTCCGAAGCAAACTCAGGAACACTTAATTTAATCTATACAACTGATGATCCAACAGGACCATGCACAAGTGTAAGCGATACAATGATGATTACAATTAACCAACTTCCCACAGCAAATGCGGGATCTTCACAGTATGTATGTGCAGGCTCTAGCATAACCTTGGCGGGAGCTATTGGTGGCTCTGCCGAAAGTGCAACTTGGAGTGGAGGCAATGGCACCTTTACTCCTAACAACACCACTTTAAATGCAGTATATACACCTACTGCAGCCGAATATTTAGCCGACTCTGTAAATCTTACACTAACAACCAACGACCCTATTGGCCCATGTAGTTTTTCTACATCAAACGTTACAATGCATTTTTACAAAAATCCTGTTATTGCATTTTTTGCCGACTCAACAAAAGGCTGTCCAATACATTGTACCAATTTTACAAACAACTCTGCTGTTGGCGGAGGCGATAACATCATTTCATGGAGTTGGGATTTTGGCGATGGAAGCACAAATTCAACAGAACAAACACCCTACCATTGCTATCAAAATTCGGGATTTTATGATGTAAGTTTAACCGCAACGTCTAATCATCAATGCAGTTCAACAGATACGCTTAATGAACACATAGAAGTATTCAATGTTCCTTTAGCGCAATTTACAGCATCGCCAAACCCGGCAACAGTATTAGATCCTACTATTTATTTTAACAATCAATCATCTCAAGACGTTGTACAATGGCATTGGGATTTTGGTGACGGACAATCGCTAATATCTGACACAGCAAACCCAGTACATAAATACCCCGAAAATATTGATGCTAACTACAATGTGGTACTTATTGTAAACAATGCAAACACCTGTTATGACACAACCAATCTAGAAATCATCATTAACCCAGAATACACCTTTTTTATTCCCAATGCATTTTCTCCAAACGGAGATGGAATCAATGATTTCTTTTATGGTTCAGGAATTGGAATTACGATATACGATTTGTGGGTGTTTGACCGATGGGGTAATATGGTGTTTCACAGCGATGATTTAAACAAAGGTTGGGATGGAAAATCCAACAATGGTAACGAAGCCTCTCAAATAGATGTATTTGTATGGAAAGTACAACTTACCAATGTATTCAACAAAAAATTTGATTTTATTGGAACTGTTACACTTGTACGATAGCAGAAATCTATTTTTTTTTCATAACACTAAAAGCCAATAATAACCATCCTGCAATAAAACATAGTCCTCCTAAAGGAGTTATAGGGCCTAGCCATTTAATATGCCCTAAGCCTAATAAACCTGCAGTTGCTATAAAATATAACGAACCAGAAAAGAGCAAAATCCCTAACAAAAATGAATACACCGTAGCACTAACCCGATGTAGTTTATCCGCATTAAAAGCAATAACAAGAATTGCAATTGCATGATACATCTGGTATTTTACAGCAGTTTCAAATGTTTGCAAATTTCCTTCTGTAATTAAGCCCGTATCTAGCTTTGATTTCAAATAATGTGCACCCATAGCACCTAGTATTACAGATATTGCAGCTAATAACGCACCAACAATAACAAAGCGTTTATTCATATGAAATAATTAAGATTTAATAAAAAAGCGCTCATGAGTAATCACAAACGCTTTTTTATATTTTAAATTTTATACATTTTATTAATGTGTTTGAATGTATTGATTTAACTCATCAATAGACGATTCAAAAGTAAAAGCATCATTCAGTTTAAAATAATTGCCTTTATCTAAATTATGATGCCAAGCAAACTTTGCTAAATCTAAACGATTTGATTCAAATGTAAGTAACATCATTAATTCTCTAATTTGAGATGATAACATACAGTTGCTACCTATTATTTGTTTTGCCATTGTTAATTTGCTATCATCAAATGATTTTGCTGCAATAGAAGCCTTTGCACTTTCAAAATCCATCGGATTCATTGGGTAAGGACAACCGTAAATACCATTGTAACCAGGCAAAACATACACATTACCTGTATTTCCCATTGGAGCCCCATTACCGTATGTTGTTGTAGTGGTTGTTGTGGTTGTAGTTGTACCCATTGCTCCGCCATTTGAATTCATATCATTAACATTAACACTCATATTTATGCCATTAATATTCATTCCAAAATTTGCATTATTACCACCTGTAGGGTTTGTTGTTGTTGTAACAATAGTAGTACGCTCAACAGGAGTATAGGTATATGTGTTTTGATTTTGAACAGGGGTAGCTACCTGCGGAATTGGTGCAATGCTATTAAAACGAAGCTTTTGCTTGCCTTTTACATTCTTGATAGCATATGAATACTCTGTATTTTGAGTTAAAACTCCCCCATTCATCAAATATACATTTTGATCAATATCAGGAATTTTACTATTAAAAATAATTTTCACCTGATAGTTAGGAGCATTCAAACCAGTTATTTTCACATTGGTTTCGGGTTGTGTGTTTTGTTTTATTCCGTTAAGTACTACGGAAAATTTTAAACCATCTTGAGAGTAAACAATCAACGTATTGTTTTGAGCGAAGGCAATTTGTACTGTTATCAGGGCACAAAAAAGAGAGGCAAGTATTTTTTTCATTTTGTAAGGGATGTTTTGATGTTTTATTTTATCTGTTTTGTTTTATGACAAGCAAGTTTAATGCCAAAATTTAATCATTTACAAAACGAGCGTGCCAACTGCTTTTCAGAGGCAATTGCCATTGTACATCAAACTCATTTTTTTTAGTAATCATATTATTAAAAACAATTGTTTCATTTATTTTAGTAACTCCCACAGAAGGATGTTGAAGCAATTCATTTTTTAAGTTATGTATATTGCACACATTAACTTTACCATCTACAAGGTAAGCTGCTTGCATCCTATCAAACAAATTCAAATTAAACTGTTGGTCAAGCTGTTTCATAAACTGAACCGACTTATCAATACTACATCCACTTGCAGAAGCTTGTTGCTCGTCAACAGACAGGATCAAAAATCTATCCAACAAAATATCAAAAGCCGCATCAAGATCGGCACCATGCGCATTCCAAGAACCAATAAATTGATTTGCTAATAAAAGTATTTTGTTTTTTTCTTCAGAAGTAAGTTCTCTGTTAGACTGATACACCCAAACACGAGCATCAGCAGGCATTTCGGCTATGCTTTTTGGTTTAGATAAACGAGTAGAGTATGTACTTTGCATGGTTATTTGAATAAAATATTCTTGGAGGATTATTAAAAAACTGTTTTAAAAACTGCTACAATTTTATTCGTAAAAAAGTTATCTGGCTCCACCCTGTTTCTCAACAAGCTCGCAATGACAGCGCACATGCGATTTTCACAAATTCACACGAAAGATTTTATTTACAAATCATTTGCTTGAGCAATCAACTCCGCAACATCCAAAACTTTAACAGTATTTTCTTTATTAAAATGCTTTACACCATCGGTCATCATGGTATTACAAAATGGGCAACCTACAGCAATAACATCAGGTTGAAGTGCCAAAGCCTCTTCGGTACGTTCTACGTTTACCTCTCTATTTCCTTTTTCAGCTTCTTTAAACATTTGCGCTCCACCAGCACCGCAACATAAACCTTTTGCTTTGCTACGTTTCATTTCAGCCAATTCTGCATCAAGATTTATCATTACTTCACGAGGTGCTTCATAAACATCGTTTGCTCTACCTAAATAACAAGGGTCATGAAAAGTGATTTTTTTGCCTTTAAAACTGCCGCCTTCAATCTTGATTCTACCACTACTTAATAAATCTTGTAATAATTGCGTATGATGTACAACCTCATAATTACCACCCAATGAAGGGTATTCATTTTTTAGTGTATTGAAACAATGTGGACATCCTGTAACTATTTTTTTTACTTCGTAAGCGTTCATTACCGTAATGTTGGTCATTGCTTGCATTTGAAACAAAAACTCGTTACCAGCACGTTTAGCAGGATCGCCAGTGCAACTTTCTTCAGTACCCAATACTGCAAATTTCACATTCGCATAGTTTAGGATTTTCACTATTGCTTTTGTAACTTTTTTGGCTCTATCATCAAAGCTACCAGCGCATCCTACCCAAAACAAAATTTCAGGAGTTTCGCCTTTAGCCATGTAATCGGCCATTGTAGATACTTTTAGTGGTTCCATAGTAAACGATTTGCTCTTTATTAAAAATGTTAAAATTTTATTCGAAAATTCGTTATTTCACACGCACAGTCTTCGACAGGCTCAGACTGACCATTCACAAAGTCAAATTGAACATATCAACTATATTATTTAAAAATTTATTTTTCAAAAACTTCAATTGTAACTTCTTTCAAAATTAAATCGGTAAAGCGTCCTTCGTAACGGGTTGCGCGTACCATATGATTATCAATCCAATGATAATTACCACCACGAGGTTTACCAACTAGCAAGCCATGATATTTAAAACCATTTTGGGCAAGCCATTTTTCTGTCACTTCTCTGTGTGCTTCGGTACGAGACGTAAAAAAAGTAATGATATGGCCTTCGTCATACCACTTGTTCAATATTTTCAATGCATCGGGATACACAGCAGCAGTAGCCATACGCTCAGGCTGTTCGTTTGGAATATCATCACAGATAGTGCCATCAATGTCAATTAAATAATTTTTAACATCTGCGGGCAACACAGGACTAATGGCTTTTCCGTTTTCTTCCTTTTGTATTAAATCCATTTTTATAATTGATAGTTGATAATTTTTAATTGATAATGGGTAATGAGTAAATTAATTATTCATTTTTCCAATTCAAGCGATCGGCTTGCGAAAATTGCCATGGCGCACCATTGTTTTCAATGTTTGTAAACATACCGTTTAACTCTGTAGGTGCAGCACTTTGCTCCATTACCATAAATCTGCGCATATCCACAATTATGCTCAATGGGTCGATATTAACAGGACAAGCCTGTACACAAGCATTGCATGATGTACAAGCCCATAATTCTTCAGGTGTAATGTAATCACCTAATAATGATTTTCCATCCTCTTTAAATGTTCCACCGTTTGCATCCATATTGTTTCCAACTTCTTGAAGTCTGTCACGAGTGCTCATCATGATTTTACGAGGCGATAATAATTTCCCTGTAATATTTGCAGGACATTCAGAAGTACAACGTCCGCACTCAGTACAGCTATATGAATCCAACAATTGTTTCCAAGTAAGATCAGTAACATCTTTTGCACCAAAACGCATTGGTTGATCAGGATTAGCAGGTGGTGGTGGTGTAAATGATGGATCCATCATTGCTTTTACCTCATTAGTAACAGATTCAAGGTTAGTGAATTTTCCAAACGGATTAAGGTTAGCAAAATATACATTAGGGAACGCTAATACAATGTGGAAATGTTTTGAATAAGGCAAATAATTTAAGAAGCCTAACACCATTAAAATATGCCCCCACCAGCCAATGCGTTCAACAAGATGTAAAGCCCCTTCACTCATTCCTCCAAACAACAATGGCCCAATTTTGCTACTAATGGTTAACCCCAATGAACCATCGCCCAAATTGGTAGCATGTGATAAGCCTCTTGAATAAAGCACCTCATCGGCTCCATTCATCATAAATATAAAACAAATAAGAGTAATTTCAGCAATCAAAATAATATTTGCATCTAATTTAGGCCAGCCATTTAAGTCACTTTTTAATAAACGAGGCACTTTTAACAAATTACGTCTCTAAAGGAAAGCGACAGTTCCGATAAAAGCTAAAACAGATAAAATTTCGATAAAACTCACCATGAATGTGTAAAAACCACCCAAAGCTGGACGGAAAATACGGTGATGTCCGGAAATACCATCAACAATAATTTCAATCAATTCGATTTGAGTAATTATAAACGCAACGTATAAAAACAAATGCAAGATTGCAGGAATTGGACGGTCGAACATTTTTTTCTGTCCTAAAGCCACCAAAGTCATCAATTTAAATCGTTCGGCTGGTTGGTCTTTTCTATCAATATCTTTACCTAAATTGATATTGCGAATCACTTTTCGGATATTGATTGCAAAAAAAGCCGATCCGGCTATAAACAGAACAATAAAAGCACCAATTGCTAGCATAATCTTAATGAATTGTTGAATGTTTTACTTTATCTAAATGTAACTTACTCTTTAGGCTTATTTTTATCTTTTCGGCCAAACACTGAAAAATGGATATAGCGCTCAGGATTTACACGTAAATCTATCAGTAGTTTATCTAAATCGGCTGTTGATTTATCCAGTTTTTTATACAAACTATCGTTATTGATGAGCATACCCATAGTACCTTCGCCTTTGTTAATTTTATTCATAATGTTGGAAGCGTTTGCAAGGGCTAAATCAGCATTATTAATAGCAGATGTAAGGTTTGATTTAGCAATAGAATCACTAATGTTAGAAAAGTTATTGATAACATTACCAATTTTATCACTATTTCCGGCAAGGGTTGTTGCTAACACATTAATTTTGGTAAGGATACTTGAAAGTTTAGCTTTTTCAGAAATAACCATCGTATCTAAACGATAAGATGTTGTTTCTAAGGATATTAACGAAAGCTTTATACTTTCGAAACTTTTCGCAAGATTTTGTCGAGCGCTCGCATTAAATACTTCTTGAACAGCCACCATTACTGAATCCATAGAAGCAATTAACCCTTCGGCCTTTTTTTGAAGTGGGGCAATTGCCTTATTTACCGACTCCTTTAAGTTATCTTCACTATCTGAATTCAAGGTGTCGCCATTCTCTGCGTATTCTTTAGAATCGCCCAAAACCAATTGTATAGCTTTTGACCCCAAAATATCAGAACTTACAACCCTTGCTATTGAGTTTTTAGGAATTTTTATATCGCTGTCTAAAAACAAGGTTACTAAAAGTCGATTAGCTGAATCTGCGCTGAGCTCTATATCGCCAACAGTTCCTATTTTATAGCCATTTACCATTAACGGGTTGGCTTCAACCAAACCATCGATATTATTATAAAAAGCATAAAATTTACGTTGTGCAGAAAATAAATTTCGCCCTTTTAAAAAATTGAAGCCATAAATAAAAAAAGCTATTGCAATGGCTGATACAATTCCGACTTTTACCTCTTTAGTTAATTTCACTGTGTTAATTTATATTCAAATATAGGACAAATTTAATGAAATATTATAATTATAACTAATACGGATTATTGGAGGTAAAAAAAGTATTTAAGCTATAAATTTAAGCAAATGAAATAAAAAAGCCTGCCCACAGTCTTCGATTTCAAGCTCAGACTGACTGCGCGCGATCATATTGAGCCTGTCGAAATATGTGCGCAAGCATCGTTAACTATTAAGTACATCGATATAGAAGTTATTTCAAAGGTACCCTTTTACCGTCCTGTGTGGCAATTACAAAAGCATCTTTAAAACCTTTTTTTCTAAGCGTGTTCTGCAAATCAACAGCTTCTTGTTTTTTAGAAAATTCACCGGCAGTGTATTTATACACTCCTTTTTCAATATATTCTCCAGGTTTAGGAACGTTTTTAAACTTTTCCGAATTAAGAGGGATTTGCTTATCGGCCGACATGAGTTGTACTTTGTAAACAATTTTACTTTTCGATACTTCAGCAACAACCTTGTTATCAAGAGGTTTAACTACAGAATCTTTATGATTTTTAGGATGATTTGTTGTTTTATCAGGCGCTTTCTCGGTTACTTTAATGATTGATAATGAATCTGTTGTTGGTTTATTTGCCTTAGTATCTAGCTTTTGCTTTTCGGCCTCCAACGAATCCGCGGCAGTCATTTTATAGGGTGCTCGTTTTTCTATTTCATCATCGTATTTTTTTACATTGCCTTCAATTTCGTCTTTATATTCTCTAAATGCTTTAAAAAGACTGGTTGCAACATAATCTTGTCCTTTTGAAGAACCTAAAAACTGCTCTTCCTCAGGATTGGTAAGATACCCAATTTCGGTAAGTACACTTGGCATATAGGTTCGCCACAACACCCACAAACTAGCTCTTTTTACACCTTTATCATGGCGAGCAGCATGGGTACTGTATTGTTTTTGTGTTTTAGATGCAAAACTCAAACTTTGATCAAGATAAGTATCTGCAAACATGCTCATTATGATGTACGACTCATCCGAATTAGGATCAAAACCATCGTATTTTTGAACATAGTTATCTTCTAATAAAATGGCAGAGTTCTCGCGTTTAGCGATATCTAATTTCCCTTTTTCATTTTTAATACCCATTACATAGGTTTCAGCCCCATGAATTTGGTCTTTACAGATGTCCTTTTTTAGCTTTTTATCGCGAACACAGGCTGAATTGCAATGAATAGAAATAAATAAAT
>JBASCV010000267.1:0-1590 GCA_049651825.1 Bacteroidia bacterium | reverse complement strand
CTTCTAAAAAAGAAAAACCCGCAAAAGCTGAAAAGCCTAGTAAGAAAAAAAAGATAGATGATGATGAAGATGATGTAGAAATTGTTGATTTGTGGGAAACGGTAGACGAAGATGAAGATATTGAATTAGATGGCCCTCCAAAACCTTCAAAAGGCTCAAAAGGCGGACGTAAACCTAAAAATGCAAGCGATGACGATGAGCCTATCATAGAAAACGATATTCTTATTGAACAACTCATCAATAGCACAAAAAAATTAAAGAAACAAGGGCCAAAACCACCAGTTCAGATTAGAACATTTATTAACCCCCATGCATCCCTTACTGTTCCTCAATCAGTTGAATCAAAAAAAGGAGCAGCAAAAAAAGAACCGAAAGGAAAATTTGAGTTGGAGTACGTTATACGCACTTCTGCACCAATTTTATACGAATTTTTAACATCTCCAAGTGGTTTATCTGAATGGTTTGCCGATAATGTAAACATTCATGACGGAATTTTTACATTCTTTTGGGATGGTAGCGAGCAAAAAGCCCGATTATTAGGTTTTAAAGAAGATAAATTTATTCGCTTGCAATGGCTTGATAAACCGGAAGGAAGCTATTTTGAGTTCCGTATTGAACGTGACGACCTTACTGGTGATGTTTCCTTAATTGTTACCGATTTTGCTGACGAAGGGTCCGATATGCAAACATCTAAGTTACTGTGGGATAGTCAGGTGAACAAACTTTCGCACGTAATTGGTTCATACTAAAACTATTCTGTAAAATTTAATCACATCCCGAATTAAAGCTAATAACTCTGATTCGGGATTTGTTTTATCATTTCCGTTAATATTGTGAAACAAATTTTTAAAGATAATATCTCGTTTTTATTCCCTTATCTTGTTTATATAATTGTAGGTGCGTTTGTACTGGTATTTAATACCAAAATAGATTTACACCTTACATTAAATAATTTCCATACTCCATTTTTTGATTCGTTGTTTTATTACTTTACCTATTTAGGTGATGGATTTATGGCATTAATAACAGTTATTATTTTATTAACCATAAAGTATAGATATGCATTAATAACAGCTATTGCAAGCTTAATTTCTGCAGGAATTACTCAAACGCTAAAACACACTATTTATGATGATGTTGTACGACCTAAAAAATTTTTTGAAGGTGTACAAGAACTTTATTTAGTTCCTGGAGTCGATAATCATTTATACAACAGTTTTCCTTCAGGGCATGCTACAAGTGCTTTCGCCTTATTTTTTTCGTTGGCACTAATTACTAAAAGTCACAGTTTAAAAATTCTATTATTTATAGTTGCCATACTTACGGCATATTCACGCATCTACTTGTCGCAACATTTTTTTGAAGATGTGTATGCTGGCTCATTAATTGGTTTAACAACAACAATTGTAGTTTATTATATCATTAAAATAAATCATAAACATTGGATGGAAAATTCCGTGTTACAACTGTTTAAAAACGAGTAAAATACATTTAATACAAGCTGTGAAAAATAGTAGTTTAACATATAACATAATTATTGCGTTAGTTGCTTTAATCCTATTTATACCATTTTTAGGAGCGGTTCATTTG
>JBASCV010000266.1:0-2848 GCA_049651825.1 Bacteroidia bacterium | reverse complement strand
TTCTTACAGCATCGGCATCATCCGTACCAATAAAAGTGCTCCAATTAAACAATAACTTTTCCGATGCTGTATATTTTAGTTGTGTACCAAACGACATCATGCTATTAAATGGTACTTTTTTAATACGTTGCCAACCATTACAAGCCAATACACTTAGCTCTAATTTTGAAGTGGGATTGTATGTAAGCTTGGCACCTGTAATGTAATACGGACTTAATTCGGCTAACAAGGAACGAGTCAAATTCCAATTATCAATAGAAACAGCACCTTCAAAGCCAATGTGCGAATTTAAAATACCTGCATCTAACCATAAATTATTTTTTTTATTGAGTGATAGTCCCACATTACATTCATTCATGTATTTAAATGCATTAGGCTCGCTTGCAAAATTATCGGTAGCGTAAGTACCCGTTTGTACTGCCACATTGGCCCGGTATTTAGCATGTGTTGCCGAAAATTTAATAAGGGCTAAGTTGATATTAAACTCATTATGTCTGTTGTGGTTGACTAAAAAAGGTAAGCGATAGGACGTGTTGGGTTCATTAAAATCGTATGCATAATACGCATCAACAAAGCCAGAAACAGCTATTTCGGGCTTTACAGAGTATAGAGAATCGGATTGAGAAAAAAGAGGAAAGACGTTTAATAAAAAAAGAGATATTAAACCACTTTTGACGATATTTTTAAAGCTACTCATTTGTATAAAACTTATTGAACAAAGTTAAAAAAACAAACGAGTAGCTTTTGAAAAACCTGCAACTATTTTGCACTTAGCGTAATAAAAGGAATAATCATCTCTTCGAGCGATACGCCACCGTGCTGAAAGGTGTTTCTATAATAGTTTACGTAATAATTGAAATTGTTGGGATAGGCAAAAAACTTATCTTCCTTAACAAATACAAATGTTGTACTCACATGCTGACGCGGTAAAAATGCCTCGGCAGGATTTTTTATTTCAAATACTTCTTTTTTTACATAATCAAGACTTTTACCTTGTTTGTAACGCAAATTGGTATTTACATTTTTATCGCCTACCACTTTTGAAGGCTCCCCCACTTTAATGGTACCATGGTCGGTAGTAATTACCAGCTTTACTTTTTTAGCTGCCAATTGCTTTAAAATATCATGCAATGGCGAATGTTCAAACCACGATAAAGTAATAGAGCGGTATGCTTTTTCATCATCGGCTAGCTCACGGATAATTTCCATTTCGGTACGGGCATGCGAAAGCATATCAACAAAGTTATATACAATTACATTGAGCTTATTTTGCATCAAATTGTTAATGCTTTCGGCTAATTTTTTTCCACCGGCATGATTGGTTACTTTATTATAACTTGTTTTTACATCTTTACCCAAACGCTTCAGCTGATCCAACAATAGCTCTTCTTCATGTAAATTTTTACCTCCTTCATCCTCATCATTTAACCATAATTTTGGGAATCGTTTTTCAATTTCTGATGGCATCAAACCTGCAAAAAAAGCATTTCGTGCATATTGAGTTGCAGTGGGTAAAATGCTGCTATACAACTCCTCTGTATCAACCTTAAAATATTCAGCAATGATGGGTTGAATTATTTTCCACTGATCGTAACGCAAATTATCAATCAATACTAAAAAAACAGGTTCTGATTTATCCAATAATGGGGCAACTTTGGCTTTAAACAAGGTATGTGAAAAGAGTGGTGGATTTGCCTGTTTGCCATTTAGCCAACCGATGTAGTTGTTTTCGATAAACTTACAAAACTGAGTATTGGCTTCTGACTTTTGCATTTTCAGAATCTCCATCATACTTTCGTCTTTACTGTTATCGAGCTCCAGCTCCCAATAAACAAGCTTTTTATACACTTCCCCCCATTCAGTCCAGCTTAGTTTATCGCCCAATGTCATGCCTATTTGACGAAACTCCTGTTGGTAATTAGAGGTGGTTTTTTCGCTTATTAGTCGCTTATTATCAAGGGTTTTCTTTAGGGAAAGTAATATTTGCTTTGGATTTACTGGTTTTATCAAATAATCCGAAATTTTAGAGCCTATGGCGTCTTCCATTAAATACTCTTCTTCACTTTTAGTAATCATAATTACTGGTAAATCGGAATGTTTGATTTTCAGTCGATTAAGAGTTTCCAAGCCTGAAAGTCCGGGCATATTTTCGTCCAACAATACCACATCGTAAGTGCTTTTTTCAACCAACTCCAACACTTCATCGCCACTGGTGGCAGTATGTACATCATAACCTTTATCTTGTAAAAAAAGTACATGTGGCTTGAGCAAATCTATTTCATCATCTGCCCATAAAACTGATATTTTATCCATAAGTAAGGTTGATTTAGCGTTTAATGTATTTAATGTCAATCGCTTATTTCTCGATAAACTCGAAATGACCCTGCGCGCAGTCTTCCGATAACAATCGGAATCGAGGCTTGTCTAGAAAGAGCGTTGGCTATATGATTCTTTAAAATTAACTTTGAACAACTACGGTTGTTTGCTATAAACTAACGAAAACAAATAACCAATATTGCGCTAGCAACTGATTTTAACTAATTTTAGCAAAAAAACATAACTAACTGTTAAATAAGCAGTTATTGTTTATTAAAGTGCGGGTAACACCGTCCCTTTTGCTTCTCCAAAACCAATTCTTACACAATCTTTTTGGCAATAGCCTCTTAAAATAACGGTGTCATTATCGTTGATAAACTTACGCTCAGTACCATCGTTCAATTTGAGTGGTTTTGTACCTTTCCAGGAAAGCTCTAACATTGACCCGTACGATTCAGGTGTAGGTCCACTAATGGTTCCAGAGGCCATTAAATCGCCTATAGCAACATTACACCCATTTATGGTGTGATGC
>JBASCV010000265.1:0-14570 GCA_049651825.1 Bacteroidia bacterium | reverse complement strand
ATTTATTTGTCCATCAATTTCCTTGTATATGTATTCTTCATTCATTTACGATTGAAAAATTACAAAATATTTAGGATTTGCTAAACTAAATAATGAAAGGAATATTTTTACGATTGATTTACGGGGTCTTTTATTATCTGCTGAGTTAAAGCAGAAGTGGCCGTCTTTTTATTCAGCCTGGCTGCTACATCAGAAAGCTGCTTACGAGTGACCTGAGCGTAGATTTCTGTCGTTTTCATATTAGTATGGCCTAGTAATGTACTCACAGCTTTTATATCAATGCCCTGCTCAAGCATGATCGTTGTTGCGAAGGTGTGGCGTGCCACGTGGTGAGTTAACTTCTTTTGAATTCCTACAAGCTCACTAATTAGTTTAAGATTAAGATTTACTTTCTGATTGGATAAGCGAGGTAGTACGTATCCTTTCAGCTCCGGTCGATTTAAGTATTTCAGATAGATTTTTTCTGCATCAACCAGAAGTGGTATGTGTAAAGGATTATCGGTTTTTGACTGGTCAAGTGTTATCCAGTAGTTTCCGTCTTCGTGCAACGTAATAGACTGAGATTTCAAATTAAGTGCATCGGAAAATCGGAGTCCAGTGTATACCGAGAACATAAAAATATCGCGCACACGCATGAGAGCAAGGTTCTCACCGAGACTGTGGTTCATAATTAGCTTGATCTCATCAGAAGTAAGATGTACTTTTTTAGTAATCACATATTTTATTTTGAAACCAACAAAAGGATTCTTTGGAATCAATTCCTTTCGCAGAGCATTGTTCATCATTACTTTCAACTTTATTAGATAACGGTTGGCGGTGTTGCGTTTCATTGGCCTTCCTAATTGGTCATTGGGCGTGCTCAGTAAGTATGTCTCAAACCGGTCGAGCATGTTCCTGTTGAGTGACTTTAAGGGCATGTCATTTATTCCTACGGATTTAAAAAATCGTATCAGATGATCACGCGTAGCTTTATAGTGCTGCACAGTAGGAGGTGTATATTCTTCTGTCTTATGGCTGATCTCTGTAATGAATTGGTCAACGAATTTTAATACAGTTGTAGCTGAGATGGTCGGCCCTTTGCCTATCATCTTGTTCCGAATCATTTTGGCTGAGATAATCATCCCTGAATATTTTAATTCTTGGTAATGTTCTTCAATCTTTCCCTCCATCTCTGAAAGTTTAAAGTTCAGGTGTGCGAGTTGTTTTGTGTTTGGCAGAAACCTTCCATTTTCGTGGTCCCAATCTTCGGGCTTGGCACTTATATATAACGAAAACTCGGTCTTAGCTCTGTCCATTCCAATACGGCAGTATACCTGATACTCAGGTTTTTTTTCCCTGGAGTAGTTGTACAAAAAGAATTTAACAGAATACGGTGGGCGCTCACCAAGCTTTAGTTTCATCTTATACTTTTATTTTTGTTTAGAATGTTTTCAAAGTCTTTTAACTTATAGTGTCTCGCTCTTCCGCTGATAGTAGATGATGTAATTCTATTCGTTCTTCGTAACTCATATAAACTGGATTTGCTCAATCCGGTAATACGCATTGTGGTTTCTTCATCAATCCAATCACCAATAGAATTACGTTCCACAACGAGTGCATTCAAAAGATTAACGGCTTCTTTCATTTGTATCTCGATTATTCTGAGGCGCTGTTCCATATATGTCAGCTCATGCCCTTGATTCATAGCGAGTGTAATTATTTATTTTTTAAGAAAACCTCCAATTAAGGGAATCCACTTCCATAATGTCGGTAACGTTGTGTTTTTTTGCTTTTATTTTTTCTACGATTTTGCCAGTAATAATATCTACATGATGTCCCCCATTTCTTCCCTTGCTCGCAACGTATTTAATTATTTCTCTTTCTCGTAATGCCTTTACAGTTTCAGCGAACTTTTGTCTTTTCATGCAACAGGAAACCTCTTTGTAATGTATCCTTACTGTAATCTTATGAAACTTATTGTTCTTCGCATACGACTCTTCATACTTCATGAAAATTACTCTAAGCAATTCACGCTCATAAATATTTTCTCCCAATTCACCAATCGCTATTAGTAAGTTCGATGGTGCATACCATTTCTTTAACCAGTATTTGACCATCTTCTGATTATGTAATTATTACGGACTGTTTTACTTTGTATTAGTATTTTATGGATACCGTTATATCAGTCAAGGCCTTTCAAACCAAGTCATTGCTAAAGGGCATACATTTAACAGTGGCGCATCGCTCGTTTCACTCGCTGCATGCTTACTAAACCCGTTGTGTGGTTACCCACACTGTGAGCCGACAAGCGGCTCACAACGGTAGGATTCCATGGTCTCGCTTCGCTCGCCTTTGCTATCATGTCCTAATCACTTGTATAATGAGTTAACGCAACAGCGTCACCTTATCTGCACTAAAGCATCTTATCCAATTATAGCAGATTTAAACCTTAGGTTCCTTACGCTGGGAAATCTTATTTCCGTTGGAAGATTAACCTTAGTCAGTTTTATCTAAGGTTGCTACCTTAAATATTCAAGCGCTAAATTCGCTTGCATGCCTACATTCTACCTTAATACCAACTCAAGTCCTATGGAATTTTATTACGATAATGGCAACATACGTTCAGTGCTGACCATTGCTAAACCGACCGAGTTTGTGCGGTTTACTTACTTCCTCGGTATGGATGACTTTACCAAACGCCCTAAGACGATATACAATAACAAGGTAAGCTCAGAACTAAGACTCATGGCAGATTGGCTGCCTGCGGATATGATGTGGCGAAGGTTACTCGATAACCATTTATTCGTCCAGGAATTCACGTTGGAATTTGATAGCGGCATGATTGCTGACTTTCGAACGCCACAGGATTTAATAATTACCTTCAAAGATAAGGATAAGGTTCGTGTAATACTGGATGCCTTTAGCGTCCATTATAGAGCGCGTGCACCTCTTCTGGCTAAACCAGGATCGCTCTATAGTGTCAACCAGCGAACAGGTAGTTATTCGTTTGTCGGGTACTTTAAGACGATTCGAATTTGGCTTAAACAGCATGTTTTTGAGCGAAAGCTTGGGAAATCTTTTCAAGAGATAAATCTCAATTAAAATATTCTGAGACCACCAATTGCGCTCGTCCGGATTAAGAAATTCAATCATTATGTGGTGAGAATTCGGAGGGTTATATTCTGGTATTAACTCTGATATTTTATAATTTTCTTATACTTGTTATACCACTGACGTTACCTGCTTTATATTGTCCTAATTCATTAGTACCTCTAAGGACATCATAAACAATTAAAGGATGATTAAGCACAAAGTGATGTGTTTTAAAATAATCTCCTTGTCGCAATTTACTGTTTTTTGAAGATATGACTTCAAATGTGTTTTTGCCTTTATAATTTGCAATAACAACTCTATTCGGTTCATATTTAAACTCAATTTTATCACCTGTTTTCAATTTTGACACCTGCAACTCTTCTATTGTGTTATACTCTGAAAGTTCAATATTGCAATGCTTTTTCAATAAGTCATCCCAATTATTACATCCCAGATAATTAGCAATAATATCCAAGGTGGATAAGCGAGGCTCATTAGCACCTTTCGCGAATCCGTAAAGTCTTTTAAGTGTTGAAGCTGAGACTCGCTCATTGCAAACACACGTAATTTCAGCCGCCAGCCCTTCGCAGTCCTTTGGATAACGCACCTTACGTTTATAACGAATTTCTATTTCCTTCTTAATTATGGCGGACAGCATACCGTTTGGTTTTAAAGCAAAAATATGTAAACCGATTCAATGGAAATTGAAATGAACGATTTGAACGAATTAGATGAATTGAATTAAAAGAACTAAATGAACTTCGATTTTAAAAAAAAGAAAGACGTATTTCGCTACGATAATCAATAACATATAAAACAGAAGCGTATTTACAAAGCTTCCGGGATTATTTCTTACATGAACAAAGACATAAATATTTAACCATGAAAACATTCAAACTAATTATTGCATTATTGTCAGTGACACTCATTGGGAATGCTCAGTATAACAAGATTGTTGATTTTGCCGGTATAAACGGACAAAATCCGGCAGGAAGTCTAATTTCAGATGGTACCTTTTTATATGGAATGACTTCCGGGGGCGGCATAAATAACTCATGTACATTCGGAGGCTGTGGCGTTCTTTTTAAAATAAAACCGGACGGAACCGCATATTCTAAACTCCTGGATTTTGACAATACAACAATTGGAAGCTCACCTCAAGGTTCTCTTTTTTTTGACGGAGTTTTTTTATACGGTATGACCAGAGATGGGGGTACAAATAATAACGGTATAGTTTTTAAAATAAAGCCGGATAGCACAGGATATGCTCAATTGCATAATTTTAGTGGTTCTGATGGTTCGAGACCCTACGGTTCTTTAATTTCCGATAGTGTTTTTCTATACGGAACAACGAGTATGGGTGGTGCAAATAATTTTGGAACTATCTTTAAGATAAAACCGGACGGAACAAACTATTCTGTTTTACACAATTGCGATAGTGCAAGTGGAATCACACCGGGCGGGGACCTCTTTTATGATGGAACATTCCTTTATGGCATGACTGGGAGTGGAGGTGCAAATAATATGGGCGTTATATTTAAAATAAAACCGGATGGAACAGGATATACCAAGCTACTCGATTTTGACGGAACTAATGGAAAAAAACCCTTCTACAACTCGTTTGTTTTTGATGGAACTTTCTTATATGGAATGACGGGATACGGAGGAGCCAATAACATGGGCGTCATTTTCAAAATAAAGGGTGATGGTACAGGATATTCAAAACTACTTGATTTTAGTGGTGTGTCGAATGGTAATAGCCCAGCAGGAACACTTGTTTCTAGTGGTTCGTTTCTGTATGGAACCACGTGTCTTGGAGGTGTAAATAATAAGGGAGTAGTATTTAAAATAAAACCGGATGGAACCAATTATTCTAAATTACTGGATTTTGACGGGCAAACGAATGGAAGCAATCCTTTTAGCGGTTCACTCATTTTTGATAGTACATCCTTCTACGGAATGACAAGTAGTGGCGGAACATACAATTATGGAGTGATTTATAACTATAACCTGGTAACAACGGGAATAAAGACGTTATCAGGAGATTTGCAAATCGATATATTTCCAAATCCAATGAACGAGGTATTAACCATAAGATTTTCAGAACCCCAGCTTAATTCAAGCCTAAAAATAGTTGACGTTTTGGGAAGGGAAGTAAAATCAACTATAATAAATGGACAAGAACTAACTATTATGAGAGATGATTTAGTGACTGGTGTTTACACCATACAAGTAGAGAATAAGAGTGTTTTAAAGCTAAGGAGAAAGATAATTGTGAATTAGTTTTTGAGGCAGCACCTATGCACAGTTTCATATAACATCCTAAAAAATATCGAAAAAGACTCCAATTAAGGCAATTCCATCTCATAAAAAATCGTGTCGCTATCGTGTCGCTGTAGCGGCCAGGAGTTTGGAAATGTGTTGAAAATCAGCTACATTTGTCCTCGGAATTTGGAGGATTCAGATTCGCTCGGGACCTCAAGAAAAAATCAATAACCCCTTGATAGTTAACGCTTTCAAGGGGTTTTTGTTTGTTGGTGTGGCAAATTCGCAACAATTAACCAAAGTATTAAACTTGCTATACTAATTTGATTTGTTTGTCAGTTCAACATCTGATATAAATCCGAATTATGTGAGTTGTAGCAGTATAGTTCAGTTAAAAATGGATATATCTAGCAATTTTTTTCAATAAGCTAGGCGTTGTGAATTTAATTTGTATAAATTAGTCTATCGAATTACTAGACATTAACCTAAACTATTTTTTATGAAAAAACTGTTTATATTTTGCTTGTTAATCATCTGCTGCGGTTTGCAAGCCAAACAAATTGATGAGCAAACAGCTAAACTAGTAGGTAAAAACTTTATTGTACATAATGTACATTTGGAAGCATTTGCCGGAACAGTTGAATTACAAAAGGCTTATGTTGCAAAACATGAAAATGAAATAGCATATTACGTTTTCAATATTAATAACAACAAAGGTTTTATTATAGTTTCGGCAAACGATGTTGTTGAACCGGTTTTAGGCTATTCTGATAAAGGGGCATTTTCGATGAATGGAGCTCCACATGCGTTTATAAAGCTTATAAATGGTTACAAAGCCGAAATTGCGAACATTGTTAAAAACAAACTTCAATCAACACCTGCTTTAGACGAAAAATGGAGCGCGCTCATTACTGGTAGTGCAGATAATAATAGGAACGTATCTTCTGTTAATCCTCTAATTCAAACTCAATGGAATCAAAGTCCTTATTACAACGACCTCTGTCCATTTCAAAAAAACTCCTATACCGTTAGGTGTGTAACAGGTTGCCCAGCCACGGCAATGGCTCAAATTATGAAATATTGGAACTACCCTGCAACCGGAAAATCATTTTTTGCTTATTCTACTCAAAATAACGGGATACTATCAGCAAATTTTGGGGCAACTACCTATAATTGGTCAAACATGCCGAATACAATTTCAAGCGCAAATACTGATATTGCAACACTTATGTACCATTGCGGTGTAGCAACAAAAACAGAATACGGCTCAACAAGCGTTGCTTATATGATACAGTCTGCTTCCCAAAATGGGGCTTCGTGTGAAGATGCTTACAAACGTTATTTTAAATATGATAAAACTACCATACAGGGTCTTAAGAAAGCGAATTTTACCGAAACTCAATGGATCAATAAAATAACAACCGAATTGGACAACAATCGACCGGTTCAATATGCTGGCTTTGGATATGGAGGTGGACACACCTGGGTTTGTGATGGATATAATGGAAATCTTTTTCACATGAACTGGGGATGGGGTGGTACTTGTGATGGAAATTATTTGATATCTGCTTTAAATCCAACTATTGATAATAGCACAACAGGTGCTGGCTTGGGAGAATATAATTACCATCACCAAATGGTTATAGGTATAAAACCGCCTAGTCAAACCGAAACCCCCAAATTGGCACTTAATTCGGCAATCACGTTAACTACTGACACAACAAGTGTTAATCAATCTGTGGCAGTGAATGTTGATTTAAAGAATGTTGCAAACGATGGTTTTGATGGAGAATACTGTGTTGCAGTTTTTGATAGCACGGGCGAATTTATTACTATTCTAGACTCTATTGCTACTGATGGCAATCTGTTGGCTGCTGGTGCAGATTATAGCGGAGTTGGTGGTTTAACTTTTAGCGATACGAGTATATTTAATCAAAATGGAATTTACGAAGTGCAAGTATATTACCGCGCTACTGGCGAAGAAGATTGGCAATTAGCTGGTGATAATTTTTATTCGAATGAACAAACTTTTAATATCGAAACACCACCAAATGATGTTAAATTGTACTCTGAAATTTCTGTTAATCCATCAACCCTTGTGCAAGGTCAGTCAGCTGATGTTACAGTAAATATTTTTAATGGAACAGATTCAACGCTTGTGGGTGATTTTAGTGCCGATATAATTGATTTAGATGGCAATCTCGTGCAAACTATTGGTTCGTTTAATGAACCAGGATTAGCGTCCCAAACAGCTTACAGCTCACCAGTTACCTTTTCGTCTTCGTCAATAAATGTTGCTCCGGGTACTTACACTATAGCAATATTTGCTGGGGGAGTTTTGTGCGGTAGCGATCTATTTGATAATCCGATTACAATTGATGTTGTTGCTCCTGATATGGAAGAAGATAGTTACGAGCCTAATAATGATGTTGGTACTGCTTCAGGATTAACGCTTAGTTATTCTGGCGATTCTGGTTCTGTTGCTACCGGAGGGGCCAATATTCCTGATGGAACTACTTATGATTATTACGAAGTAAATTTACCTGTTGGCTATGATTATTTTGTGGATATTAATTTGAACGATAGCTATCATGCAGAAGATGGGCTTTTTTATACATTGGATGGCATTGTTGCATATGCTACAGATACAAGCACTTATTGGTCTGAATTGTATGATGATGTTGTTCCAACGTTTGTAGCTCAAGGGGGCACAAATCTTTATTTGGTTGTGTCACCCTACTTTTACGGTGATGTGGGTACTTATAATTTGGAGGTGTTCGCTACGCGTATTATAACTACTGCTACAAATACCCTTGAGCAAAAAGAAACTGTAAATATTTTTCCAAATCCAACAAAAGACAATGTTGTTATAGATGTTTCTAAACTAAACGAGCCTGCTACACAAATAAAAATATTTAATGTTGTTGGACAGGAAGTAATTTCATTGGATCAAAATATTTCATCTTTACATAAATTGTCCTTAAACGGATTAGTAGATGGAATGTATGTTGTAAAAGTGTATACAGCTACTAATATTATAACTAAACAGCTAATACTAAAAAGGTAACAATTTGTGCAAAAAAATATAAAAGTGTACTGTATTTACGGTGCACTTTTTTATTTTATATCCGTTTGATTTGTTGATTAGTGCAACAGAATGTAAAAATTGCCAATGCTATTTCGCATGAAAAAAATCGCCAATAAAATAGTCGATTATTTTATTCATCCTGCAAACAAAGTAAACGATTCTGTTTATGAAAAAAATCGTATTACAGTTATCGCATTCATCATTGTTTTTTTTATTGTTTCGTTGTACACCATTTATTATATGAGCAATGGTCAGTTATTCGATTTTAAAGCAAGTCAAAATTACCTAGGAGTTTTTACAGCGATATTAGGTCTTATAATTAATAAAAAAACAGGTAAAACGGCTCTTGCTTTATCTACAACATCTATAATTGGTTTTTATTTGATTGGAGTAAGTGTATATTTATCAGGTGGTATTTATTCAAGAGACATTCTTTGGTACATCGTTTTAATTGCTGCATCTTTTATGTTTATTGGTATAAGAATGGGTATTATTAACTCTATTCTTTCATTTTGTATGTTAACTTTCTTTTTTGTCTTTAGCCGATTTGAGTTTTTACAAAACAAGGTGTCCCCCGTTTTATTATCGATAGAATATTTATATTTAAATTTTTTGTTGGTTTTTGCTTTGTTGGCATTTATGTTATTTGCTATTGTTAAAAGCAACGTTAAATTGCAAAAAATTGTAAAAGAGAGAAAAGGGCAGGAGGTAAGAGAAGCAATTGCTCGCGACTTTCACGATCAAATAGGTAATAAATTAGCATCGTTAAGACACTTGTCGGCACTAACAAAGTTTGCTAAATCAGAAGCAGAAAAAGAGGAAATTTTAAATAAAATAGACAAAAACGCAAAAGAGGTATATGATAATTTTAAAGATTTTATTTGGACAAAAGATCCTAAAAGTGATCAGTTACAGGAAGTGTTTATGTATTTAAGGGATTTTGCTGACGATATATTGAAATTTTCATCCATTAACTTAATTGTAAGTACATATCCCGAAAACATTTCAACGATTATACTTCCACCGAATTGGAGCAAGGAAATTATTCCAATGTTTAAAGAAATAATAACAAATGCATATAAACATTCTGAAGCTCAAAATATACATGTAAATTTTATTGTTAAAAATAATATACTTGAAATAGAAGTAAAAGATGATGGAAAGGGAATTGCTAAAAACAATATTTATAGAGGAGGAAAAGGAATAAATAATATAATGCATCGAGCTAAAGAGTTGAACGGAAAACTTGTTTTCAAAGACGCTGTTCCGTCTGGTACTGAAGTTGTTTTTACCGCACAGCTCCCTGACTCAAGTAAAACAATCCATTAATCATATTTTTTTAAAAAAACAAAATGGATACAAAAAAAGAAGCGATTATTGTTATTGAAGACAATGTTGAGCTAAACAACATATTGTGCGAATACGTAAAAGGTTATGAGCACTTTTTTTTAGCAGGTAGTTATAAAAATTGTGAAGATGCAATAGAAAATATTCATACTACAAAACCTCGAATTGTATTAATGGATATTGATTTGCCAGGTATTAATGGTATTGACGGTACAAAAAAAATAAAACAGCAACTGCCGAATACAGATGTAATTATTATAACAGTATTTGAAAATAGCGAAACCGTTTTTTCAGCTTTGTGTGCCGGAGCTTCTGGATATTTGACAAAAACAATTGATTCACACGACCTATTAGCATCTATAAAAGAATGCTTAGGAGGAGGTGCTCCCATGAGCATGAAAATTGCTAAAATGGTTGTTACCTCATTTAATAAAAACACAAAGTCTCCTTTAACAGATAGAGAAACGGAAGTGTTAACGCAATTATCGAATGGCAAAAGTTATAGCTCCATAGCATCTTTTTTGAATATTTCTAAAGACACCGTAAAATATCACATTAAAAATATTTATATAAAACTACAGGTGGGCAATAAAGAAGATGCAATAGAAATAGCAAACAAAAAGAAATTTATATAATTCATTTCAAACTACCCTTTTCGGGTAGTACAAGATAAATTATATCTCATCAAATTTGTGGCAGCTAATATTATATAAAACTGTCATGAAAAAAATACCGCTACAACTTTTGCTTAATTTGCTTAACAGCAATTACATTATTGCCTTTATAATTTTGTGTCCAACGCTATCATTGGCGCAAATTCAACACGACCTATTGTTGGATTTAGACTTTGAAAACGGAATCGCTGATTCATCATCCGAAAATCAAACGACAATTGTTTCGGGGGCAGGTAGCTACGCAACAGATAAGTATGGGAATGCAAATGCATGTATGCAGTTTTATGGTTCTTCAAATAATGGCGCTGTTTTTTTAACAGATGATGTAAATGGAACATATAAAATGAATTTTCCTGCATCTTTTTCTGCTTGGGTTAAAATTGCCTCATTTAGCACAATAAGCAGTCCCATTCTTACAACCGAAGATCATGGAAGTGCTTATTCTGGTTTTTGGATTGAAGTAACGCCTACGGGTGCTGTACGCGCTCATTTTGGAAGTGGGTTTGGCACGAACGCCTCTACTGATAAAAAAAACATTTGAAACAGCTACAGGTTTAATTAACCTAAACAAATGGCATCACATTGCTGTTGTATTTAAGTCGGCCAATGAAGCTACTATTTATGTTGATGGGTTTGCTAAACCAACTACTGTTTTTGGTAGTGCTAGCAATTGTTATTATTATAGAGTAGTTGGTACTGCTGGTAAAATAGGTGGTTTTGTAAAAGGTACAGGAAACAGAACGTTAGATGGTATGGTTGACAAAGTTAAATTTTTTGGTACAGCATTAACTCAAAGCGAAATATTTGCGTTAAGCTATGTAAAGCATAACAACATGTCATCATTATTGTTTAATTATAACATGAATAATAATTATAACGACACTTCTATTTATCAACAAACAACAGATCTTGCAACAACTTCGTGTCAATATGGGCCAGATAAACTTTTGTATACAAATGCTGTGCTTAATGTGTCGCCAACTAGTGCAATTGAAATAAGAGAGGCCGCAGGAAACTTTAAATGTAATTTTCCAATGACGTTTTCTTCATGGATAAAATTAAATTCATTGGGTTCTATAAATCCAATATTTACAAATGATGATAACTTGGGCACCTATACTGGTGTATGGATTCAAATACTTGCAAACGGAACCATTGGAGTAAATATTGGGGACGGAGTTAGTGTGGGTCCTTTTTCTAGGCGAAGTTATGTAACCACAAACGCATTAAGTGTAGACTCGCAATGGCGACATTTGGCAGTTGTTCTTAAAAGCGCACCGTCACCAGCTTTGTATACCACCGAAATATACGTAGATGGTGTGTTGTGGCCTGTTGGTGCTCAGTCAGGTTCTGGAGGTCAATTAGCATATTATACAGGTAATGGCAATTGGGCTAGAATAGGCTGTTATTATAAGGGTGGCAATGTATTAAGTACGCTTTCAGGGAGTATGGATGGAGTAATGTTTTGGAATGATTCGTTGACTAGTGATGAAATTAACAATATTGTGGATAATTATTATACAGGTTGTCTTACTTTACCTACAATAGAAGCCATCGCAAGTGTTGATACTATTTGCTATGGTACAACGGTTACTTTAAACGGTAGTGGAGGTAATACCTACACTTGGTCGGGAGGAATTACAGATGGAGTAGCCTTTTTACCTTCTGCAACTACAACTTACATCGTTAACGGAACAGATGTAAACAGTTGTACAAATACGGATTCTATTTCTATTACAGTAAATCAATTGCCAGCAATTACAGTAAATGTTAGTTCCGATTCTGTATGTAAAGGAACCTCTGTTACACTTCAAGGAGCAGGTGCAAACTCATATGTTTGGAGTGGTAATATAAATGATAATGTATCTTTTGTACCTACTGCAACAACTACGTATACGCTTATTGCTACTGATGTTAATATGTGTTCTGACACAGTTACTACAACAATTGTTGTTAATAATCTTCCAGATACCACCATTTCTTTATCTGGAAACATAATAACAGCCACTACTATTGCCGAAGCATTATATCAGTGGGTAGATTGTGGTAATGGATACACACCAATTCCTTCTGAAACAAATCAAAGCTTTACCGCTACTGTTAATGGTAGTTATGCTGTAATTGTTACATCAAATGGTTGTTCTGATACATCTTCTTGTGTTTCTGTTTCATCTGTTGCGGTTTCTGAAAATGAAAACTCCCTTTTTTCATTTTACCCTAACCCTACAAATGGTATCATTCAATTTCGTAACCAACAGAATCAAGGGTCAATACTTCTTATCGAAAACTATAATGGTCAATTAATTAATTCAATTTATTTAAATGCTAACGACAAGCAAATAGACTTAAGTTTTTTAGCTGATGGTATGTATTTTATGAAACTAAAAAACGATAGTTCTGTACTAACTCATAAATTGGTTATCGCTAAATAAATTTTTAAATTCCTCTGTAAATTAGATCAAACAAATCTTGCCAACACTTGGAGCAATAAAAGTTAGTTTGGTGAGATTTGTTTATAATTTTTTCATTGCCGCATTCAAGAAAATTGTTGTAAACTTGCTAATAATTGTATTCACACTTGTTAGTAAAACCAGTTTTTTATTGATGCGTTAAATGAAAAATCTTGCTATTATTCTTTTTGTTTGTTTCTGTACAACAATTTATAGAGCTCAAACAAATAACGTTGGTATTGGAACCCTAAACCCACATCCGTCTGCGCTTCTGGAGCTAAATTCAAGTCCTTTAAATAATCAAGGACTTCTTTTGCCCCGCATCACTTCTAATCAACGAAACTCTATCGTTAATCCAGCCAATAGTTTGTTGGTATATGACCTCGATTCTGCAAATTTTTTTTATTGGAATGCGATAACATCGCAATGGGTTCCGTTGAGGGCCATAACGAATAATTTTTATATTGGTGTTACTGGTTATACAGGTGAAATTGGTGTTATAGGACATACTGGTGATAATGGATTTACTGGTTCCTCCGGCACTACAGGCAGGACTGGCAATACGGGTAAAACAGGTAATACTGGCTGTACAGGAAAAACTGGTGATATAGGGCCAACAGGCGATACAGGTCAAACGGGCGATACCGGCTCAACCGGAGACTCTGGATCAACAGGAGATACTGGTAATACTGGTAATACTGGTAATACTGGTGTAAGCGGAACTACCGGCACAACTGGTAGAACAGGACGTACTGGGTCAACGGGAACAACTGGTGCATCGGGTATTACTGGCAGAACAGGAAACACTGGTATTACTGGCTCAACTGGTAATTCAGGGCTTACAGGTAGAACAGGAAACACAGGATGCACGGGTTCAACCGGAAGCACCAGCAATACCGGTTCAACCGGCTCTACTGGTAGTTTAGGCTTAACAGGTAAAACAGGAAATACAGGGGCTACTGGTACAACCGGAAGCACCAGCAACACCGGTTCAACCGGCTCTACTGGTAGTTTAGGCTTAACTGGTAAAACAGGAAATACAGGAGCTACAGGTACAACAGGAAGCACCAGCAATACCGGTACAACTGGCTCTACTGGTAGTTTAGGCTTAACAGGTAAAACAGGAAATACAGGGGTTACTGGTACCACCGGAAGCACCAGCAATACAGGTTCAACTGGATCTACTGGTAATTTAGGCTTAACCGGTAAAACAGGAAATACAGGGGTTACTGGTACCACCGGGAGCACCAGCAATACAGGCACTACGGGCTTTACCGGTAGTTTGGGTTTAACCGGTAAAACAGGAAATACTGGGGTTACCGGTACCACCGGAAGCACCAGCAATACCGGTACAACAGGATCTACTGGTAGTTTAGGTTTAACCGGTAAAACAGGAAATGCAGGCGTTACTGGTACCACTGGAAGCACCAGCAACACCGGTTCAACTGGTTCAACAGGAAATATTGGATTAACCGGTTCGACAGGAAGCACAAGTAACACCGGCTCAACCGGCTCAACTGGTAGTTTGGGCTTAACCGGTAAAACTGGAAACACAGGGGTTACAGGTACAACCGGAAGCACCAGTAACACCGGTTCAACCGGCTCTACTGGTAGTTTAGGCTTAACAGGTAAAACAGGAAATACAGGGGTTACTGGTACAACCGGAAGCACCAG
>JBASCV010000264.1:0-2631 GCA_049651825.1 Bacteroidia bacterium | reverse complement strand
GTGTACGAATGGCGTTCATCTAGCTCAATGGTAATTGAATCTTCTTCTAGCGTTTTTTGAGTAAACTCAAATTTCATTAACAATCGTTTCTCTGGTTTATCAGCGCGGGTAATTACGCGTGTTAGTTTGGTTAAATAAAGTTCATGTGTTTCGGCCATTTCTCTAAAAAGCTGACTTTCTTTAGTAGGTAAAATCACATAAAATACTCCTTCAATGTGCAAAAGCCTTAATACTCCATTTAATAAGTCGGAGAACGGTAGTTGGTCTGTATGACGAGCATTGGTTCGAGCTTCTTCCAGTGCTTTTGATGAATCAACAAAATAAGGTGGATTACTAACAATTAAATCGTATTTTTTTTCTGCTCGTTGAGCATATTGCTGTAATGAAATATGATGTGGATGTATTCTATCTAACCACTTACTTGCATTTATATTTTCCTTAACCTGTTCAAAAGCATTGCTGTCAATATCAATAGCATCAATTATAGCTTCTGATTTTTGTGCAAGCATTAATGAAATAATGCCTGTTCCGGTTCCAATATCTAAAATGTATTTTGCATTGGCAGTATTTACCCAAGCACCCAATAAAACGGCATCAGTGCCCACTTTCATAGCACACTTATCCTGATGGATTTTAAATTGTTTAAAAACAAATGCTTGGTTCGACATACATGTTTTTAGCTTGTTTTCAAATTATACGCAATAAAATTAAACCAATTTTTGTGAAAAACAATGATTGTCGAATATTTTTTTGCCAAACTAAATTAAGTGTAGCTATTTATAACAGGTTGATTAATTTATAGTTACAGCTTTATTCGTGCTCGCCATCATCAGGCGATTCGTAGGTGTTGTTAAGGTATAGGTCAATTAAGCCCTCTGGGGTTTGTACTTCAATTTGTTTTTTTACTCTATCAACACGTACAATAAATTCGTCTTTGGCAGGAATTAAAATTTCTGTATCACCACGTTTTACCTGAAAAATAACTTGTTGCGGAAAATCAAGCACCTTGTCAAGTATACCAACTTCGCCAAATCGGGTATCAATAATTAAATAGCCTGGCACTTCATGAAAGTAAAATTTTTTGCCTTTCAATGGTGGCAACATATTTAATGGTAGGTACAATGATGATTTTATAAGCTCTTCGGCTTTGCTAATTGTATCAACTCCTTCAAGGCTAACTACGGCATTATTGCCTCTTATGCTAATTGCTTTAATAAAAAACGGAACCAAACTTCCATTTATTTCAATAAAAACAGAGCTTAGTTTTTTGTAACGTGCTGGTTCATCAACGTCTAATATAAATGCCAATTCACCTTTGTTACCAACTCGCTTGGGTATATACCCTAAGCTAAAGCAATCATTTTTTGTCATATAAAATAAGAGGTACTGTGTTGTGTTAATTAGTAACTAAAACAGGCAGTTGATTTTAGTCAACTGCCTGTTTTGTATATTGATAAATCTATAATTTGACTTATGCTTCAGCTTCAGCAGCTGGTGCCTCTGTAGCTCCTTCTGCAGCTGGTGTGTTTTTGGCTGCAATTTTAGCAACTTTAGCTTGTTTCGAAGCATTTTCTGCAGATAAACGGTTTTTATATGCGTCTTTTTTTGCGCTATCAAGTTTTGCAACTTTTCCGCTTATTTTTGCTTCTTTTTCTGCAACCCATTTTGCTAATTTAGCATCAGCTTGTTCTTGCGTTAAAGCTCCTTTTTTTACACCGCCCAAAAGGTGGTTTTTGTAAAGCACTCCTCTGTAAGAAAGTATTGCACGGCAAGTGTCAGTTGGCTGAGCACCATTTTGAAGCCATGTCAATGCTTTTTCATTGTCAAGGATAATTGTTGCAGGATTTGTAGTTGGGTTGTACGTGCCAATTTTCTCAATAAACTTTCCGTCACGAGGTGCACGACCATCCGCAATTACAATATGATAAAAAGCTTGTCCTTTTTTACCATGGCGTTGTAATCTAATTTTTGCTGGCATTGTTTTGTTATTTTTTTGTTAATAATTAAATTTAATATTTTAAGGATTGCGAAGGTAGTAAAAAAATCTAATTGCTAAACAATTTTGTATGTGTTTTTTACGTTTATGAAAAGTTACTTTTTCTGTTTTTTCGTGAATTCTAACTCATTAAGAGATGTTTTTTAACCAAAAAGTGTATTCGCTTTTACTTTATTTTAGGTATCAATTTAACATTTTTTAAGACGAAATGTAAATTTTAAAGGCTTAAAAATTTTAGAAATTCAAACTATAATTACTACTTTTGCAAAAAATATTACCTACAATGACAAAAACATCAGTAAATTCGATTTTAGTACCAATTGATTCAACAGAACAGACAATGATTGCTCTTGGTCAATCCTATAATCTGGCTCGTTTTACAAACTCTAAAATAGTGTTGCTTACTGTTGATGATGATAAGTCGCCTGCGGTAAAAAAAAGATTAGATGAGTTAGCAAAAATGGCTTCTCAAAAATCAGGGCAACCTGTAGAAACCATGATTCGTCAAGGAAACGTTTACGAAGAAATTAATAGAGTTGCTGATGTATTAAACCCTCTTTTTGTATTAATTGGCCTTACTTCAAAGCTATCTATGGGTAGCATTTTAAGTAAAAATGCATTTAAAATGGTGCGAG
>JBASCV010000263.1:0-2641 GCA_049651825.1 Bacteroidia bacterium | reverse complement strand
CAAGTCGATAAAATAACGCCTTCATGAATATCTTGAAATTCCAATAGTCCTAGCAAACTCGAGCCCAGGTTGGAGTCTGAAAACACAAACTTTTCACGTACGGCAAGGGGCGCTGTCTGGTGATTTAATCCACAGGCAAAAAGCATCATAATCTTGTTTCTTCTAGAATTTTATAACCGCGCGATTGTAAACCCATGACCATCCATTTACTATACCAGTCTTCTCCAACGCAAAATGAGCCTGAACTAAAGAGTTGTTTCTAATGCAAATGAGCCTGAAAAAGGGTTGAAAGAGGGCTATATAGGTCAAGATCGTTCAAACTGTAGGAGCTATGATCTACATGAACGACGACAGACTAGATAGCCCAAGCGCTATCAAATCATTTTTGGCGGGCACAAACAATCTTGAATTGAGGGTGTCCAAGGAACAACGTTATGCCTTTGTGGCTAGGACGCTGAAGAGAACCAGCTACCGTATTTTATCCAAAAAGGAGAAATCAACTGTTCGAGAATATATTCAAAAAGCGACAGGATACTCTCGCGCACAGTTGACACGACTTATTGAACAATACCGCGAGCATCAATGGATTGGCAAAAAGGTTGCTGTACGAAATAAATTCCCACAGAAATACACCCGTGAAGACATTGTACTGCTAGCTAGTACCGATGAAGCGCATCAAACATTAAGTGGTGCTGCTACGAAAAAATTATTTACGCGTGCTTATGAAATTTATAAAGACGAAAGCTATGCACGTTTATCAGGAATTTCTGTCGCGCAGATTTATAATCTTCGTAAAAGTACTACCTATCAACGCAAGCGAAGACATTTTACAAAAACACAACGGAGTGTAGTAAAGATTGGAGAACGGCGTAAACCACAACCGAATGGTTGTCCTGGTTATATTCGTATTGATACAGTGCACCAAGGTGATCAAGACAAACAGAAAGGTGTTTACCACATTAACGCCGTTGATGAAGTGACACAATTTGAAGTGGTTGCTAGTGTTGAGAAAATCAGTGAAAACTACTTGATTCCGGTACTTGAAGCAATATTGAAAGCTTTTCCATTTACTATCATTAACTTTCACTGTGATTGCGGTTCAGAATACATTAATCATCGCGTAGTAGAATTATTAAATAAATTGAACGTTCAATTAACAAAGTCTAGAGCTCGACATTGTAATGACAACGCACTCGCTGAATGTAAAAACGGTGCTATCGTTCGTAAATATTTAGGCTATATTCACATTCCACAAAAGTGGGCACCACTCATCAATGAGTTTAATCAAAACTATCTTGTTCCTTATCTCAATTTTCATCGTCCATGCTATTTCCCCAAAATAGTTGTCGATGAAAAAGGTAAAGAAAAAAAAGTTTACCTGTACGAGAATGTTATGACGCCATATGAACGATTAAAATCTTTAGAAAAAGCTGAACAGTATTTAAAGACAGGAACAACATTTGAAGAACTAGATAAGGAAGCTATGAAGATGACCGATTTGGCGTCGGCTACAAGTCTTTGTCATGCACAGAAGAAATTATTTGAAACGATATTCAAGAAGCCCATACAAGCATAGTACCGCAGACTTGGTGAGGTGGCAGCTGTGGACTTTGTGAATTTGTGGAAGACTGGGCCTGCCAACTTCCAAAATGGGTAGCATTGTGCTCCCAGTCTTCCACTAAATTCACAAGTGCCCACAGCCAACAAATAAGGTTTTATTTTTTTAATATTTGATTTTAGGTAGCAATCATAGCTAAGATCTCTCCGGAATCTTAAACTATCGATCTTGACCTATTTCAGGCTCATTTCTGGATTAGAAAATACTTTGGAAGGATATTAATTCTATCTATCTTGGTTGTAATAACTTATTTGCAAAAGCTGCCGGCTTTACTTCAGCTGAAAAAATTGTTGGTAAAACTGACTATGACTTAGCATGGGGAAAAACTGAAGCTGATTTATTTCGTCAAGGTGACCGCGAAGTTTTAGAAGGTCATTCAAAACTAAATTTTGAAGAACCACAATACCAAGCGGATGGAACAACTAAAATGGTTCTTGCTAGTAAAATCCCTATGAAAGACAAACACGGAAATATTATAGGTATACTTGGGATCTACACCGACATCAGCGATCGAAAATTAGCTGAACAACGTGAAAAAAAAGCCATTGAAGAAACTATCGAAGCAAAAAAACAAATTATTGCACACATGGAAAAAAAAGTTCATTTGTTTAAACAGCTGAGCGGTACTGTAGCGCATGAACTATTTACACCTTTAAGAGGGGTTAAAGCGGGTTTTAACTTCATTAAAAAGCAAGTCTCCAAGCTCACTCAAGCTTATCAAGAAGGACTATCAGCTGGAATACTGAAAGAAAAAATCTCTGAAAAAGCCATTAGAAATTTAGATAAGTCTTTAGATAACATCACTAAAGAAATAGATTACTCATTTCTCTTTGTTGAAATGTTACTTGCTAATATTCGCTCTGAAAAATTCACTGGAGAACCCCTTAAAAACCACCTTATTGCGGACGCCGTAGATGAAGCTTTAAAGCGATATCCACTCAATGACACACAAAAACAAAAAATTTCTATAAACTTATCTCATAATTTCACTTATGGTGGGAGCCAGCAGTTATTGACTCACGT
>JBASCV010000262.1:0-10207 GCA_049651825.1 Bacteroidia bacterium | reverse complement strand
CGGCTATACCATTTACAAAAAAACTACCACCATTTGGATTTCCACTCAATAAAAATGGTGTTGCATAGTAATTAACAAATGTAGGAATTGTATTTATTGACACATTTGGTAATTGGTTTACAGTTACAGTAATTACATCTGACGTGTCAATACAACCTAAAGAATCAACTATTACACTATAATTTCCCGATGCTGCTACTGTATAATTAGCACTAGTTGCTCCATTAATGATACTATTATTTATTAGCCATTTAAATGTAAATGGACTTCCTTGTTGATTTGACGAAAGGGTTACATTATTCCCTTGGCAAAAAGTTGTTGAGCCATTTGCTATAGCAGATGTATGAAAATTACACCCCGTATATATTTGAGTTACTTCCGAAGGTGTAAGTGCTCTATTATAAATTGCTATATCATCAATAATACCACTAAAACCCTTGGTATTTGAATTAACCCAAGTGGCTTTACCAATGAGCATATTAGATAAATTGTCACCAATTAATGCTGTACAGGCGGTTTGGTTGGCAAGCAATCCATTTATATAAATATAGGAATTACTTCCATTATAAATTTGAACAATATGTTGGTATTGATTTGACGAAATTGTTGGTGAGATTGCAGCAAAGGTACAAGAACTGGTTGATGTGCCATTTTGTATCCTGTATTTACTTTGAAAATTAGTTTCTATATTAGAATTCCAGCCATCCTGACTTGCCCCAGAACCAGTTTGTTTAGATAAAATAACACTTATCTGACTTGTTGAAAGAGATGTTGGTCTTATCCAATAAGAAAGTGAAAATGCATTTGTCGTTTGAAAATCTAGTAGCGAATTAGAAGCTACACTAATATTGTCTGAAGAACCGTTGAAGATATATGCGCTATTTGCATTTCCAAATCTATCAGTAGTTAAAGATGCACCAGTTACAGTTCCATCTAAATTGTTTCCACTTGCATCATTTGCGTTGCCTGTAAATGGGTAATAAGCAACTAATCCATTTGTTGGTATTTGTGCTAAAGCATTAATTGTTAGTGCAAAAGCGGTACTTATTGAAAGTAGTTTTGTTATCATGATTTTTAATAGTTTTATTTAATTTCTCATTTTTTTTATTTCTTCAGTCAAAAACTGAATTTCCACTAAAGTATTTTTTTATAATAGTTACATAATATTTTTCACTTCATTATAATTTTTCCAGTTTGTACTAGGATTAGTTTTTATGGCAGTACTTGTTATAATAACAATCTTAAACTGGTAATCAAATGTTGGCATTGAATTCCTTATTAGGGTTATAGTTCCAACACTATAAGAGTAACGTGTTTCGCTATCAGCAAAAGCTTCCCAAGCATTGCCATTAGTAGAAATAAATACTTCCACAGAACCTTTATTAACTACATCCGAAGTAATTGCTGTTACAGAAACCTGCTTTGCATATTGACTTCCTGTAATAATAACATCCCATTGGCTTGAAGGTATCGTTACAGTTAGTGATTGTAAATTAGCATTCCCTGTATTTTGTGGGGCTGCAGTTTCTGTTTCACTCTTTTTGCATCCCGCAATTAATGTAGCTAGAGCAACTCCTATTATAATAATCTTGTTTTTCATATTTAATAGTTTTTATGTTTACACTTTATCAATTTTAGATTTAAAAGACAACTGAAAAATAATTTTATATTTTCTCATTCCTCCGAGCAAATATAGAACAATATTTTTACAAAAGGGCTGATAAGCCCTTTTTTAAAGTAACATCATTCATGAACTTTACAGAAAAAATAACAAGGCCTTATGAACAGCAAAGAGCAGCTGAAGTATTTAAAAAATCTTTCAAAAAACATTAAAAAAATACGCAAAGAAAAAGGTCTTACTCAAGCCGATTGCAATGTTGATGAAAGAACCATTAGGCGCATTGAAAACGAAAATTTTAATCCAAGTTTGCTCACATTGATACAAATAGCCAAAGGGCTTGATGTAACGCTAACAGAACTCTTAAATATGGATTAAATCCATTTAAAAACATTCCCTTTCTTTTTATAAAGTTTTATTAATCTTTACATTTTTTATAGTTTTTGCTCCACTTTTTCTACTCTTTTTGTTTTCTATCGGAATTATCCCAACGGTTTTGGCAAAAAAATCTGTTAATTCCTCCTGAATAATTCTTCTGATTATCATTTCGTCAGCTTTTGTCATTGTAGTTTCTTGTTCAAATAATGTATCATTATACCTTAATCAATCTTAAAAACAGAAAGTAACCGAAAAAAGAAAATTATTTTTTATTCCAGTAATTTGTTCTGGTTAAATGATTCAAAAATTGTTTACTTTTAACATCAATAAATAAAAATCATCAGATAGAATAATTAATTGCACACTTCTCTCATAGATAATATAAAACAAGGCAATCAGCAACCCTTAATGGATGTGTATAAGCTCTATAGAAATGAGTTTATATCCTTTGCATTTACCCATTATGCATGTGATTCTGAAAGTGCAAAAGATATTTTTCAGGATGTACTTGTGGCTTTTTATGAGAATATAAAAAGTGGAAAATTAACTGAAATCACAGGCGATTTAAAGACCTATTTATTTGCTATTGGCAAATTTAAAATCATCAATTTTCAAAAAAGAGAAGCTCGCAAAGTTACCTTTGATACATTCAGTTTGATAAACAGTCAGCACCAAATTGAAAATAGTATGGCTGACAAAGAGGAACAAGAATTTATCAAATCTACAATTAATAGATTTTTGAATGAACAATGCGAGGATTGCAAAAAAGTACTAGAAATGTATTATTTCGAGGAGCTCGATATGAAAACTATTGCCGAAAAAATGGGCTATAAAAATGCAAATGTTGCCAAGAAAAAAAAGTACGAGTGTTTTAAAAAAATGGCCGAAATGGTTAAAAATAATTTATCAATGTTTGTGTTGTAATGGGTGAAGTGTTGAAAAATATAGAAGAAATTGAAAATTATTTTGAAGGCAAACTAAGTCTTGAAGATAAATTACTGTTTGAAGCTAAACTAGAAGCTAATCCCGAATTAGTTGCTGAGTTTGAGTTGTACAAACAAATAAGGGGAGCTATTATTGAAAAAGGGAAAGAAGATTTAAAACACAGATTTGCTTTAGCAGATAAAGAACTGGATAATAAGGCTAAAAACACCATTCAAATCAGTAAAAAATCAAATTATAAAATACTTGCTATTGCGGCATCTGTTGCTTTGGTAGTTGGCATAAGCTTATTTTTCTTTTTAAACACAAGCCAAAACTACGTTCAACTAGTAGATAAGTATTACGAAAAAGAAAAGGGACTACCCGTTGAAATGGGAACATCTAATAAGTTTGACAAGCTAATGAATGCTTATAAAGCAGAAAATTATACTGAGGCTCAAAAACAATTAACCGAATTGCTACAAACCAATTCGTCTAACGATACAGCTGTTTTTTTCAATGCTATTGTAAATGACGAGCTAATGAATTACCCGCAAGCAATTATAGGCTATTTAAATATACCTATTGCAAGTAATTACTATGAAAAATCACAGTATCGTTTGGTTCTAACATATCTTAAAACCAATGAAAAAGAGAAAGCGATTGAAATACTAAATCAGGCTTTGAATAATAAACAACATTTGTATTACGACAAATTAAGCCAGTTACGCTCGGAGCTTCAGCCATAAAACAATAATGCTTATTACTGCAAGGCTCCCAATTATACAGTATAAAAGAATATTTGATTTAGGGCTTTCCATCATTAAATCATTACCGGTATAAATTAAACCAGCCCAATAATATGGGTCGTAATCATCAATTGATTTAGGATTATTCAGGTAATTTAATTTTGCAAGATGCAAACTAGTTAAAACACTATTCCCTTGCTTAAGATTATAATAAAAAGATGTTATAGTACTTGCAGTAGCTTCATCGTCTACTTTCCATAACGTTGTAATTGTTGATTTTATACCCGCTAAATATAAATGTCGGCTATAATTTATTACGCCTTCGCCTATTTCTATACCTCCATTTGCGGTTTCGCAAGCATTTAATATAGCAAGTTTGTATTTCAACGTTTTATTAGAAATTTCATTTAGAAACAACTTTTGCGTATCAGAAAGCAAAACATAAGAATTGCGAGAGTTTTTGTAATCACAATAGGCATGAGCAGCAATGTGTAAGGTGGAGTTAGTATTTAATGTATCTGATAAAGCAAAATTGGATACTTGAAAACTCTCGTCTAGTTTGTTAACCATTTTTTTTGAAAACGGTAAATCAGAAAGTTGAGTATATTCAGGCTTAATTACTGAAATACCCCTATTCAATAAATTCTTTTCTTTGTTGCTATAAAGCAAATTACACGAAAGTGAATAACCAATCTTAAAATACTTAATTAAAAAATCAGCCTTGGCGTAACTGCTTGTTTGGTTTATAATTAAAGCATCAAAAGGTATTTGTGCCAACTTTCCGTGTGGTACAATGGTTAAGTTATTAACTTCTTTTGGCAGATGGTTAATGTATGGCGCTATGATTGTATCATACAATACTTTTGCTGTTTGGCAATACTGCGTTGTATTGTGTTCATTCAAATTTAATAAGAAACTATCAATTGTTTTGTCTGCCTTAAAAGTTTGGTTGCTTGGGAACAACTCAAACGATTTTTTTGAAATAACGGCACAGGTCAATTGTTGCTCATTCAAATAATATTCAACAACAGCTTCGTTTTCCTTTAATTTGTCTTGAATTTCGGATATACTTGTGTTGCCTGATTTAAAAGATATTTGATTGTTTTCAAGTTGATACTTTAACAAAACAGAATATTTATTCAAATCAATCCATCTAAAGACATTCTCTTTAATATTTTGATTTTTCGTTAACTGATAATATTTATTAGAATACAAAATACTACTGGCAAATGGAGCAGCCCCATACACATCTAAAGCTTGGTGTATTTCATATGTTTTAAAGTTTTTGAAAGTTTTCTCCCACAGTTCAACTGCTGTAATAGAATGCTTATAACAATACTCTAAATATTTAATATCTTTTGTTTTTTCATATAAACAGTAAAATCCATCTATTCTATTTCTCATTAAAATCAGTGCAAGAGCTAGATTACTAAAATGATAATTTGAATTTGGAATTGAAAATATAGAAGTATTGTTGTCTTCGGTAGATAATGCACATAAACCCTTTTGATAGTAATTTAGGGCAGAAATTACGCTATCATTACCATAACAATAATCATAGGACAAGCCTTTAACGAAGTATAATATAGCAACTTTTTCATGTTTCTGCCCCAAGGCGTTTTTTCTTATGGATAATGCTTTATCGTAAAAATCATTTGCTTTCTTAAAATTTTCTTTAGCTACGAACAATTTTTTTGATGCACTAATTTTGCTATTAAATAGTGATTCATCAGTGTAAGTGTTTCCTATATCTTGAAACAATTGCGATTTATAAAGCTCATCATTAAAATAGCGTTCATTAAAATAATTAGCAGAGTCAAAATAAATTCTAGCTTTTACCCTTCCATCTACAAAATTTCTCTTCCCTTCCCTAACTTTTAAAGCATACGCGTATTCTCTATATATTTTATTCACTGGAATCAGCAGCACACTATCTTTTTTTGAATGACAAAGCGTTATTGATTTTTGAGCATAATAAAATGCACTATCACTATTTATTCTAAAACTATAATACCGTGCAAGTAGTGAATAGCTTTCAGCAAGGTAAATCGAATTAGTACCATAGGTGTTTTTTATAAGATTAAACCCTTTTATCCAATATTCATAAGCCTTACCTATATCAGATGCTGAATGAAATATCTCACCCAAAAGAGTGTAATGCTTTGATAATAAAAGAGCATTCACATTTTTTACTTGTTCTAACCGAATTATTTTTTTTGAAATAACCTCCTTTGCATGGTCACTATTACCATACGTGTAAATAGAATCTAATGTTTTTAGAGTTGGCTGAAAATCCTGACTCAACAAAACAGAAGTATTTGCAACAAAAAGAAATATTATATATAAATAAAATTTCCGCATTTAATTAGTTAGATAAGTTTTATTAAAGCTGTTTAATAACAGTTACTACAGACTATTTTTCTTAGTTTTTATTATAGCGCTTTTAGCTAAATCTATATTCAATAGTAGTTCATCGGGACGTATTCTAAAAGCATCCGCTAAAGCAAATACAATATTTAAACTGGCTGCAAATTCGCCTGCTTCTGTTCGTTGTATTGTCCTAATTGATATACCCGATTGTTTAGCAAATTGAGCTTGTGTAAGTCCGCTCTCTAATCTTAAATCCTTGATGCGATTTCCAAACTGTTTAAGCTGGGATGGATACTTTTTTTTCATATTTATTTTATTAATTGAAAATAATCTGCGCTAAAATACGTCATTTTTGGCATTTTTTTTACATGCTTATATGCTTTAGAATCAACAAGATGGGTGTTCTTTGGAAATTATTATTATATTTTTTTGCAACAAATATGCCATATATGACGTTTAAGCTGTAAATATAAAACAAAAACAATATGCAAGAAAACACACAAATAGTAAAAAGAGCAAATAAGAAACATCTTTTCCAACGAATGTTTTCCGGACTTCCTAATCTAATAAAACAGAATCAATCAGCTAAATAAGATAAGTGAATTAATAATAAAAACTAAAAACCATGAAACATCATTTTAAAGAGGCACGCCTCAGGCAATATGCCAAACATCTAGAGCAAAACAATTTTAAGTGTGAGCTAATTTATTCAGAACTCAGCAAAAATTTAGAAGTGGTTTGTAAAAGCGAAAAAGAATACGCTCAAATTCTGTTTTTCTTACCCATCCTCGAAATTCCTGAAGTTTTCAAAAACGACTGGTATTATGATGATAAAAGTATGCCTGTCCGCAAAACAAATAGAGACAATTCCACCATTTCATCAATTATAGAATACTTCGGTATCAATGATAGTATGTTCACTCATTTATTTGTTGTTGGTCAGCAAAACCCAGAGCTATATGGCGGGAAAATACTATCGGGTATACCCAAATTTAATGAGCTGGCAAGCAATATAAATGCTCTGATTGAGCAAATCAGATACTATAATACAATTAACGAAAATGAATTTTCAATTTTAATCTGTTTAAACTAAAAACTATGAAAACAAAAAACATGTATTTGAATCGTCTTCTTAGATTGGGAAGACATCTAGGCCAAAAGCATTTAACTCAAGTGCTTTATGAAAATCCAAAAAGCTATTCATCAGGAAAAGCTGGGTGTGCTGTTGAACATTTCGATTGGGCACTTGCCGAATTACCCAGATTAGAGCCTCGTAAATGGTGCAATGACAAAGGTCAACCCTGTCTTTTGACTCATGAGAGATTAAGTGCTCTTACAGGTGCCGCAGTGTTTTTCAATCTAACTGGTGATGAGCTGTTTCACTTGTTTGTACCTGGCTACCAAGACCCCATATATAAAGGGATTCCTTTAGGAGAAAATGCAACGCCTTCAGATTTGGCACACAACATCTATGAGTTTATTGCCACCAAGTCGCTTCAAGATAGTGAACAAAGCACTCTCACTCGTCTAAAAAAAATTAAAAACAAAAAAGTAATTAAAAAATTTAAACTAAAAAATGCAGCTTAATATGAAAACAGAAACTAGAATAAAATGCCCTCATTGCAGTGGCGAAATTGATGTAAACCAAATCGTTTACAACAATATTGGCGAAGAACTTAAAAATAAGTACTTGCAAAAAATAACAGAAGAAAAAAAGGAGCTCGAAATAAAACTTCGAAAAGCAATAACCGAAGAAACAACAACAGAGCTGATTTATTATAAAAAAGAGCTCACCGAAAAAGTGGAGCAAGTTAAAGAACTCAGCAAAACAAAAGCTGAACTCGAAAGAGCCAGACGAGAAAAAGATGAGTTGAAAGAAAAAATAGAAGCAGAATCAGAGCAAAAGCTTTCACGAATCCTAAGCGCTGAAAAAGAACGCATCAGAAAGGAGCTCGATGATAGAAATGTGCTTAAAGTGGCTGAGAAAGAACATGTTATTGAACAACTGAAAAATCAGCTAAAAGAAGCACACCGAAAAGCAGAGCAAGGCAGTATGCAATTACAAGGTGAAGTGCAAGAGATTGCCATTGAAACTTATCTGAGAGACAATTTCCCTTTTGATGAAATTGAAGAAATCAAAAAAGGTGCAAGAGGAGCCGACTGTATGCAAATAATCAATTCGCGATTGCACCAAAACTGTGGACGAATTTATTATGAAAGTAAGAACACAAAAGATTTCCAAAATGTCTGGATTGAAAAGTTTAGAACAGATATGAGAGAAAAAGGTGCTGATATTGGAGTACTTGTAACAGAAGTATATCCCAAAGGTATAGAGCGCATGACACTGCGTGAGGGAATTTGGATTTGTAGTGTTGATGAATTCAAAGGCTTGTGTTTTGTATTGCGAGAATCGTTGTTAATGCTGAATAGCTACTCTGTGAGTCAAGAAAATAAGGGAGAAAAAATGCAGATGCTCTACAATTATTTAATAGGCACTGAATTTAAGATGCAAGTTGAAGGTATTGTTGAAGGTTTTATGCAAATGAACATTGATTTAGAAAAAGAAATGGTTGCAATGAATGGCATTTGGAAAAAGAGGAAAAAACAACTTGAAAAAGTGTTATTGAATACTAATCACATGTTCAGCAGTATCAAGGGAATTGCGGGAGAGTCTGTAAGCTCAATCAAATTACTTGAACTGCCAGACAATAAAACAAGTGAATTATGAGAAATGTACTAAGCTGCATCCCCAGACTGTTATTGCTGGCAGAACATTTAAAAAATGAAGAACTAAATGAAGGATACAAATCGCCTGAATTGGCTTATTCGCACAATACTATAAATATATTCATCGGTATGAATGGTAAATGTTACCCCTTATTTCCCTTTTTAATAGAGGAATTGCCAAACGTATTTGATGAATGGTATAGAAGCGAGCAAGGCTATGTACATTATTTAGGTGCACCAGAGATTGTAAATAATTATGCGCTCCTTGAGTTTTTCGGGTTAAACATTTGGCCTATGCTTCATTGTTTCTCTATAGGTAATCAAAACACTGTTAAATATGGAGGCTTCCCTCTTAATCGGGGAAGTCATCCAAAAGATGTAGCAGAAAATATTCTTAGGTATCTAGAGTCTTTTCAAGATGAAAAAGAGTATAAACAAATGCTTTTTACGAGGAGAGTTCTCGTTGAAAAAATTAATCCCCGGCATTTGAATTCAATAAACTATTTAAAAAAACGAAGAAGATATGGAAGATTTTGAAAAAACATTTTTCAGGTTGATGACTGTTTATGAGCACTTTATGGCACTTGAGCTCAATGAAGATTATTCACAGTTTAAACAAACTATTATTGTTGGCAAAAAGCCAATTGAATATGACGCTTTACCATTTGTTTATGGTCAAATAACGTCTTTGTTTAATGATTGGATAAAAATAACAGATGACCTCATTTTTTACGAACCAGATACCGCCTTAGAGGCAAATCAAAGTATGCAACATTTTTTTGGATTAAACGACCAAGAATTTTGCCATTTGTTTACTCCCAGTTTTCAATCTGTAAATAAATATGGAGGCGAGCTGTTAACCGTGAAATCTGGAACTCAAGAAGTTGCAAATAATATCAAAGTTTTTCTAGAAAAAGAATTAGAAAAACAGCATACTCGAAAAAACAAGTAACGTTAGCATTTCTACAGCCACAATTACGAACGATGTTACAGCCTTTTACAGTGACATTATAATTTTTGTGAGCAAAATAGAATCACTAATTAATAAAAATAGAAATAGTACTATCAAATTCTTGCCAACAAAAAAAACATAAGTTACTCATAGATAGACAGTTATTTTCATAAGGTTTTGCGTTAATAAAATATTAATAGAAAATAATGCAAAAAAACATTTGGAGCGCTTGACTTTATCGTGTTTGTACTTTTTTATTGTATATATAAACTATTAAATAAATAAAAAAATATGAAAAAAATTAGTATCGAAGAGTTGAAAGAAAAACTCAATTACAATGATTTGAGACCAATTAGAAATTGGTGTCAAAAAAATGATGTGCTTATTATTAAGCATGGAAAATCAGAATTCGTATTTGAATCAAATTTCGAAGAAGCATACGAAAAGCCTTTTATTAATAAGCTCAAAAGCAAGTTTGGAAAAGAATGGGAA
>JBASCV010000261.1:0-7138 GCA_049651825.1 Bacteroidia bacterium | reverse complement strand
GTATTGCTATTAAAAGAGTTTAGGCGAGACAATCCGTTGTTTTACAACGACAGTTTTTTGATAAACTATTTTATGTAATTCATACAAATGATAGAAAAAGAAAACATATCATTAACTGTTGATTTACAACACCTACTTGCTCCACAGCAAGCATGGCACTATGGTATTATTCCTAAACAGCTCAATGGTAATAAAATTATCTTATACATCAGCGAAGAAAAATATTCAAGCAATGTATCAGATGAACTTGAATTATTATTAGGCAAAAATGTTTTATTAGAATTACTACCCGAAACTACTATAAATAAAGCGCTTGGTAAATATTATAGAAACACAACAACAAACACTTTAAAACAAGTAAATACAGGTAATGTAAAAGCTGATGATTTTTTATCATTACTAATTTCGGAAGCTCGCACATTAGGAAGCAGCGATATTCATATTGAGGCTTATGAAGAAAAATGCAGAATACGTATTCGTATTGACGGGCAGCTAATTGAACGTTACACGATAAATAAATTAGATTATCCAGCATTAATAAGCAAAATAAAGATAAAAGCTAATCTTGATATTTCGGAAAAGCGTTTGCCGCAGGACGGACGTATATTTTTCAATACTGATGGTTTAAAATTTGATTTAAGGGTGTCAGTACTGCCAACACTGCATGGCGAAAAGATAGTATTGCGTATTTTGAATAATGATGCTACCAATATTGATATTAGCTATTTAGGCTTTAATGATAAGGAGCTTAGCGATTATTTAGAAGGGGTAAAAAAAACACGAGGCTTAATATTAATTAGTGGCCCTACGGGTTCGGGAAAAACTACTACATTATATGCAACATTAAAATTACTGAATAAGGAAAAATCAAATTTAACAACAATAGAAGACCCTATTGAATATACACTTGAAGGCATCAACCAGGTACAGGTGAGAGAAAATATAGGATTTTCGTTTGCACAAGCATTGCGGTCATTTTTACGACAAGATCCTAACATTATCATGTTGGGTGAGATACGTGATTCAGAAACAGCACAAATGGCTGTACGAGTTTCTTTAACAGGGCATTTAGTACTTTCAACGATACATACCAATTCAGCTTGGGGGACTATATCGCGTTTGGTTGATATGGGTGTTCCTTCTTTTTTATTGGCTAGCGAGCTAAACACTAGTATTGCTCAACGCTTGTTAAGAGTATTGTGCAATGAATGTAAAGAAGAACAATCATTTGACCCTAAGTTTTTTCCAAAAACATTTAAAGCACCACGTACTGTTTTAGTACATAGTGTTGCAAAAGGTTGTGAATATTGTCATTACACTGGATATAAAGGCCGAAAAGCAATTTATGAAGTAATACCTATTGATTATGAATTGGCAAGCCATATAAAAAGTAACAGCTTTAGCGTAACGGAGCTTTTAAAAGAAAGAAATATAAAAACGCTGAGCGAAAATGCATTTGATTTATTTGAAAAAGGGATAACATCAGTTGATGAAATATATCCAATTCTACTAAACACTCATTAACAGTACTGTGAAGAAAAAAAATATCATATTAATACTTCTTATTTCGATACTTCCATTATTTGGAAGCGCACAACAGGATAGATTTGCTGTATTGGAAACAAAACTTATTTCCTTGTCAGAAACCACACCTGGCTTGAACGCAAAAGTAGAGTTATCAGTAAATGCGTTGCCAATACAAGAGTTTATTAGAGCATTAGCTACTTCAAACAACTTAAATGTGAGTATTGAATCAAATTTGAATGCGAAAGTAATAAACAACTTTTCTAATGTTTCTGTTTCAGATGTACTTATGTTTTTATGTAGAAAATATGACTTGGATATTACGTTTATAGGAAATATCATGTCGTTTTCGCAACACACCGCACCAGCGTTACCTGTTACTCAATATGTTCCCAAAGCGCTTATAATAGAATACGATAAAAAAGAAGATGTGCTGAGTTTCGATTTATCAAACGATAGTATTTCCATTGTAGCTAAAGAACTTACACGTTTGTCGGGAAAAAATGTGTTGTTTGCGTCCAATCTTGCTGGGAAAAAAATTAGTGGCTACGTTCAAAAAATGCCTTTTTCGGCAGCATTAGATAAATTGGCATTTGCAAATGATTTGAAAATAACTATTACAGAAGACAATTCATTTTTGATTGAAAAAACAGAAGCCACAACTGCTACGGGTACAACACAAAAAAATGCAACTATTGGAAACAATGCTTACGCTGCCAAACCTGGTTTAACTATAAAAATAACTGATGACAAACGTATTAACGTTGATGCAATAAATGTGCCTATAGCCGATATTTTAGCAGGTGTTTCGCACGAATTGAAAATGAGCTATTACCTTTTTAATGAACCTAAAGGCAACATTAGTTTAACCATCAAAAACGCAACGGACGAAGAGTTTTTAAATTATTTGTTCAATAATACCGACTATACGTTTAAAAAAGACAATGACATCTATTTAATTGGCGAAAGAAAAATAGAAGGTTTACGTACTACACATGTGGTAATGCTAAAATACCGAACCGTAGATAAAGTAATTGATTTGATACCTTCCGAATTAAAAAAAGATGTTGACATCAAATTATTTACCGACCAGAATAGTTTGATTGTGTGTGGTTCAAACCCACGCATAGAAGAGTTGGAAGCGTTTTTGAGAGACATTGACCGTGTGGTGCCTGTTATTTCAATTGAAGTGATGATTGTTGATATTCGCAATTCGCATGCTACATCATCTGGGATAAAAGCAGGACTTGGCACAACACCAACAGCTACAGGAGGAGAAGTTTTTCCACAATTAAACTTTAATATTGGTGCAAATTCTATCAACTCCATTATTGGCGGACTAAATGGAGCAGGCATTGTTAATTTGGGTAAGGTTACTCCCAATTTTTATTTAAGTCTTCAACTCATGGAACAAAATGGTTCTATTAAAATTAACTCTACACCATTACTTGCTACATTAAACGGCCATGAAGCTAAAATGAACATTGGTGAAACCCGTTATTATTTGGAACAAAATAGCAATGTAATAGCTACAACGAGCACTACAACTCAAAATACACAAGTGTTTAAGCCACTCAATGCAGAATTTGCTATGACTATCAACCCTATTGTATCAGGCGATGAGCAAATTACACTTGATATAACAGTTAAGCAATCGTCATTTACAACACAAACTGGAACCAATGGTCCTTACGGAACAAGTTCTAGAAATTTTCAATCGTTAATACGTGTAAAAAATCAAGAGATGATTATGCTTGGTGGCTTGGATGATGAATCGAAAGACGAGGCATCATCAGGTGTACCCATACTATCAAGAATTCCTGTGATAAAGTGGTTTTTTAGTAGTCGAACAAAAAAGAAAAACAAAAACAAACTTACAATTTTTATAAAACCAACCGTAATCTATTAATTGTGAAAAACAAGTTTGCACTCAACAATATGTTAGAGGCTTCAACAGCGATGGGTATTGATATTACCTTAACTGCAGATGCTGGTTATTTGATTAATGTTGTTTTTATAAAAAAGGTAAAGTCGGCACTTAAAATCGAAAAACAGGTTGAAGGAATAAACAGTTTTGAAGAGCTTGGTAAAATAATCAATCCTAAAGCACCATTTATTGTTTCGGTAAATGGGAAAGGAGTTATTCACAAAAAAATAAAATACAACGAAAGTGATAATGATATAACACTTTTAAATAAAGCACTTCCGAATGCAACGAATGAAGATTTTGAAGTACAAAAAACACAATTAAATGAAACAGAAATTATTCTTTCAATTATTCGTTCCGAAACCATTAATAAATTAGCACAACAACTAATAGAACAAAAACTAAACAATATTGTAGATTTTATAATAGGTCCGTTTACAGTCAATTCAATACTTCCATTGCTGAATACAAATGATGATGCTAAAAAATATTTAAGCGCAGGTCAGTATCATTTAGTCATACAAAATAATCAGATAATTGATGTAGCAACTAAAAAAGATGAAAATTATTTTGCTATTTCTGTTTTAGGCAACACCATTTCATCAACTTTAATTATAGCCTTTTCATCTGCATTATCATGTTATACAAAAAACACGTTTGGATTAAAAGCGAGCAAAACAATAGAGCATCTGAAAAATGAATTTCAGGAAAAGAAAAAATTTGAATTCCGATTTGCAATTTTATTATCAGCTAGTTTCTTAATCTTATTTGTTAATTATTTTGTATTCAATTATTATTGGAATAAAAATGAAGAACAGCAAGCCATTTTATTAACTAATCAATCTGCATTACAGCGGTATGAAACGTTTAAGAATCAGTATGCTTATAAAAAAGAGTTTTTAGAACGTAATGGATTGTTAGAAAGTTCACGTACTTCTTATTATGCCGACCAACTTGCTTCGCAGCTACCGTCATCTATCCAATGGACTGATTTATATATTCATCCGCTGGAAGTGCAGAAAAACACAAATAATAATGAAAACTTAGTATTTGAAAAAAAAATAATCCAAATATCTGGTAAATGTAGTAAAAGTGTAGAGTTAAACAATTGGATGAAATTAATTAAAGAAAAAAGTTGGGTGCAAAAAATAACCCTAATTAATTATGCTCAACAAAGCGAAACAGATGAAGGCTTTTTTTTATTGGAGGTAATATTGAATGTTTAAACAATTGACATATAAAAGAAAAAATCAGTTATTGATTGTTAGTGCTTTATTAGTATTGTATTTGATATATTCAATGGCCGTAAAAAAAACACTATTAGCATACAACGATTATGTAAGCACACAATCTAAAATTTCAATTGCTATAAATGCCCCCCTGCTTGCTACTCAGCTCGAAAACAAAATAAAAGAGATGAATACAAAAATAAGTTCAAATACATCCGATAAGCAAAATACAGAACAAGCATTAATAGAGCTAATTACCAATTATTGCCAAAACAATAATTTGGTGCTAAGAGAATTTCCCGAAATGATAACCACAACAGAAGGCGATTTAACAATAGAAACAAACCGTTTTGTAGTAGGTGGTAATTTTAAGTCGTTAATTAATATGGTGTATTTGCTGGAGCAAAAAAAGAAATTGGGGAAAATTGCGTCAGTACGGTATCTATTAAAAAAAAACATCAAAACAAAAGAACTAGACTTGTGTGCCAATATATATTTACAAAACATTAAACAACATCAACAATGAAAAATCATACAGCATTCATTTTTATAATTTTAATTCTATTTTTTACTTCCTGTAAAGACATTGTTGAAACTGACCTTTCCGACAAAAATGTAGCTATTCTTTCGCCAGTAAATAATAGTGTATCGGCAAGCTTTTCTCAAACATTTTGGTGGCAAGAAATTGATGGTGCAATCACTTACAAACTACAAATTGTTAAACCTAATTTTAGTAGTATTCAGGAGTTGACAATAGATACAACAATAGCTACTACTCAGTTTTCTTTTACATTATCGCCTGGTACTTACCAATGGCGTGTAAAAGCAATGAACGGCTCTAGTGATACAGATTACAGTGTTTATAATTTAACCATTGATAGTACATTGGATTTAAGCAATCAATGGGTACTATTAAATAGTCCTGTGGATAAAGATTCATCTTCACAGGCAACACATTTATTTTCGTGGCAAACGCTTAGTAATACCGACTCTTATCTTTTTCAGATTGTAATGAATGGGCTACCTATTTATACGCAAACACTAACAACAACAACAAGTATTAACTATACATTTTTGAACGATGGTACTTATCAATGGAGAGTTTTTGCACAAAATGCTACATCTACATCATCGCCTGTTAATGCAACACGAACTATTACTATTGACAGAGTAGCACCCAATACCCCTGTTTTATCAAGTCCAATAGCGAATGATAGTGTTTCGAATCCTGTAAATTTATCATGGGTTAGCGACCCTACCTATTCTTATGATAGTGTATATGTATATGCCGACACTAATTTAACTGTATTGGTAGCAAGCGGTATTAGTACGAATCAAACATATAACTATACAGGAACTGTTGGGCAAGATTATTTTTGGAGAGTACGTTCAATAGATGCGGTTGGTAATAAAAGTATATACTCAAACAGAAGAAAATTTATTATTGCTCCTTAAAAAATGAAAAAAAATGTGATTTATATATTATTACCTATTGTACTAATAGTGTGGGGCACTATTATATACAGGATATTTAATACAGTAAATCATACAACAGCATTAAATACGAATACAAGTGCTATAACAAACGCTAATTTTTCGAATGTTTTAGATACATTTTCTATTAATCCTATTTATAATGACCCATTTATAAGAAAAAAGCAAGTAATTGAACCTATATTACATACACAAACTACAATTGCAAAGCCAACAAAAGAAAAAGAACTTGTAAAAAAAAATGATACTGATACTCAAAATAATAAAAATTGGCCAAATATTATATATCATGGTAGAGTAAAAAACGTAGAAACACAACAACAATTTGCCATTGTTCAAATAAATGGGCTGTCGGTTTTTATGAAATCAGGCGATGTTGAATCGGAACTTAAATTATTAAAAATAACAGATGACTCTATAGAAGTATCTTTTCAAAATAATAAAAAGATAATAAAAAAGTAATATGATAGATATAATAAGTGCTGATTTTGACAAACAAATGTTAGAAAAAATAGAAAATAAAACAAAGCATACATTAGTTATGCTTGTAGATGATAACGAAATAGATAACTATATGAATGAGATGGTAATTAAAGGAGCCTTGTTTTCAGAAACCGTTTTTATTTATAGTTGTGGAGTTGCTGCAATTGAATTTTTTAGAAACATAAAAGAAGGTAAATTTTGTTATAATAAACTTTTACCAACTTATATTTTTGTTGATTTGAATATGCCTATTATGAATGGATTTCAGTTTATTGAAGAATTTAATGAACATTATCTTTATTTAAAAAGTGATATTAAAATAGTGGTTCTTACATCGTCAAAAGAGGACGATGATTTAAATAAAGCACTGTCTTATAAAAATGTTGTTAAGTTTATCCGTAAGCCTTTAACGGTGTAACCCCTCCTAAAAGTCGGACTGTATAAAAGTAGACTAAAAATCTTAATTTTATATGGTTATGAA
>JBASCV010000260.1:0-1586 GCA_049651825.1 Bacteroidia bacterium | reverse complement strand
CCTACAGGTATAAAAATATTTAGTTGATTAGCTACAATGTGGGGTGGTATTTTGAAGTTAAGAACTCCTATGGTTTGAATTGTTGGTTTTTTGTTATTATTTACAGTTGGTGGTTTAACAGGAGTTGTGTTGTCTAATGCCGGTTTGGATATTGCTATGCATGATACTTATTATGTTGTTGCACATTTTCATTATGTATTATCCATGGGGGCTGTTTTTAGTTTATTTGGGGGTTTTTATTACTGATTTTGACGTATTACAGGACTAGCTATACCTGAAGTATTAGTTAATATTCATTTTTGAGGAACTTTTATTGGTGTTAATTTGACGTTTTTTCCGCAACATTTTTTAGGTATTTCTGGTATGCCAAGAAGAATACCTGATTTTCCCGATGCTTATAGTAAATGGAATGCAATATCTTCTTTTGGATCTCTTATTTCTGTAGTTGCTTCAATATTATTTTTTTTGTTAATTACTGTTGTTTTATCGAAAAACAACGTGAAAAAGATTAGTTAACTAATCCTTTATAACCAATTGTAGGTTGTCTTAGAAAATTTCTGTATAAATTAGAATTATGTATTTGTCTATAATATTTCTTCCTTTAATTGGTTTCTTGTGTGCTGGTTTACTGGGTCGTTATTTGGGGAGAAAAGGTTCCGTTATTATAACTACAGGACTTCTTTTCCTAAGTTTTTTGTTTTCGTTGGTTATTTTTTATGAAACAGTATATTCACATTCAGTAGTTTCTATAACTTTATTTACTTGAATAGAAGTTAATAGTTTATCTATTTCTTTTTCATTTTTATTTGATAGTTTAACAGGTGTTATGTTAGTTGTAGTAACATCGATATCTACTTTAGTTCATTTTTATTCTATTGATTATATGCGTCATGATCCCCATGTTCCTCGTTTTATGGCATATTTATCTTTGTTTACTTTTTTTATGTTAATATTAATCACATCTAATAATTTTGTTCAAATGTTTATGGGTTGAGAGGGTGTTGGTTTAGCTTCTTATCTATTGATTAATTTTTGACATACTAGGATACAAGCTAATAAAGCTGCAATGAAAGCGATTATTGTCAATAAAATAGGTGATTTTGGTTTGTCTTTGGGCATTGTTATGATTTTTAGTGTTTTTAATTCATTTGATTATCACGTTGTATTTGCAATGGTTCCAGAAATGTTAAATGAAAATTTTATTTTTTTTGGTTTTAAAATTGATAAAATAACGCTGATTACATTATTTATTTTTGTTGGAGCTGTCGGTAAATCAGCACAAATCGGTTTACACACGTGGTTGCCTGATGCTATGGAGGGGCCTACCCCTGTTTCTGCTTTAATTCATGCAGCAACTATGGTTACAGCTGGTGTTTTTGTTTTGTTACGTTGTTCCCCTATTTTGGAATTTTCTAATGTTACTTTGTTTGTTATTACTATATTCGGTTCATTAACAGCGTTTATGGCAGCAACAATAGGCACAGTACAAAATGATATAAAAAAGGTTATTGCTTATTCAACATGTAGTCAATTAGGTTATATGATAATGGCTTGTGGTTTATCTAATTATGCTGCAAGTTTATTTC
>JBASCV010000259.1:0-57799 GCA_049651825.1 Bacteroidia bacterium | reverse complement strand
CGTTTTGAGCGCCTAATCTGTTTGAAATTTGCTGACGGGAAGTGAGGAAGTTGTTAAATATGGCATCGCCATCTTTAAATGAAGTTCCGAAGCTTAAGAACGACATGCTGAAGTTACCCGTTTCCATTGGCGATTCAGACTTAAAACGGTTGGTTACTGTACCATCGGGCAAGGTATCGTTTAGTTTCCACCTAAAAAACTCGTTTTTATTAACTGTGGTTGTACGCACTCCAGTAACTTCAATTTTCATATCAGGCAGGGGTTCAATATTTGCTCTAACATTTAAATTGGTGCTACTTGTTTGAACAAATGGCACATTCAAAGAACTTGTTTTTACTAACCAATCGTTTTCTATTGCTGTAGGACGTATGTCTTGCTGATCGCCTAAAATGAAGCCAGGAGTAGGGCCAGCAAAGTTGGCATCCATTCCCATCATATTGGTACCTTGCTTATAGCCTGGTAAAATAGTACCATTATTCATGGAATAGGTAGCATTTACGTTTTTCAAGCTCATGGATATGCGGGCCAGGTACTCAAATATTAGAGGAATAGGATTATTTTTTTTGGTAGAATCTTTCCCAGATTTATCCTTGTCTTTATCCTTATCGGATGCTTTTCCTTTAGTAGGCGGAGGAGGCGTTTTGCTATTTTTGCTGTTTATATTTCCTTTTTGATTTACTTTTTTCAAAAATGGCACTTTATTGTATAACGTAACCATATTTAATTGTGCAGTAAGCTGAATGGTACGTGAGTTTTGAATGGTATGACCCAATGAATCGGCATTAAAAGGCGCTCGCATCCAGTTGTAAGTACCTGTGTATCTTACCGATGTGGTTGTAAAATCCATCAACGGCAATTTATTGATAGGCAGGGTATAGTTTACATTCATCTGGTGGTTGTATTGAGTAGTTTTACCCAAATCCATCAAATTATTAATGATTGTATCCTTTTTTTGTTCGGTATCAATAGCACCGTAAGGCTCTAAAATTCGAGATTCGTTTGTTGCTATGAAATCAAGTTTTAATGCTTTTGTGATGTCGTATTTTAAATCATAATTTCTGTTCATTGTAAAACGTTTGTTATAGGTAGGAATAACAAGCATTTCTCCTTCAGTAATATCGCGGGTTTTCATGGTGTTATACGACCTATCAATATCCGTAGAGAAGCCCAATTTATTGGGGAACAAATAAAAATTAACATCCTTTATAAGTAAGAAATATTTATTCTGGAAAATCTTCGTTTTTGCAAACGGACGTATATTTTTAGGTGTTGGCGAATAGCTATACATCAAGCCTGCTTTATAGTTGCGTGTTGAATCATATTCTAAATCAACGTTACGCCTGAATATTTCGCTGTATGAATAGGATAGTGAAAGGTTAGAAATATCATAAATATGAGATTTCTTTGAATTTTTGCCTTTACCCTTTTTTACATTCGTAAAATTGAGACTTTTTCTCATGGTATAATCAAGCGTTGCAGCTTTTAGCGAATCTTTTGCTCCTTTTGATAAGTTAGGGTCTTTTAACTGAGGTGCTAATAAAATATCGGGGTCGAGTGGGTTAAACTGTGGGGTTAAAAACGACTCGGAATAGCCCCAAAACATAGGAATTTGAATATTAGCATCCTTTGGTAAAAACTTACCTAATTCAACATTTGAAGTAATATCATACTGCTTTAATGTAGCACGTTTACGCTGACTTACTTTATTTTCAATACTTCCAAAACCTGGCGCATAGTAATTACCCGATAATGATAAGGTACCCAAATCGGCCAACTTAGCTGTAACGCGTGCATTTGCAGCACCTCCACCTTGATCGTCAAAATCGGTTAAACGCAACTCGTTTACCCACACCTGTCCGCACTTAGGCAATCCATCGTCAGCATCGGCCGACCCCACTTTTTTAGGGTTTCGCACACCAATCATAATGGTTTTAACGGCACTAAGGTTTGGATTTCCTTTCACACTTATTTTTCGTGTGCCGTCCATAACGGTATAATCGGTTACAATGCTTGCGCCAGCAGCATTACGTGCAAGTTTCGCTTCTTGTAATTTAGCAAACTCTAAAATCATATCGTTCACTTCGGGCCACACACGGTACTGATCGTCAAGGTTGGTACCATTGTATAAGCCTGGTGCGGTAACCTGCACGGGTATTTCGTATTCGTAATAATTATCAGTATAATCGGTACCTAAACGGATAAATACATTTAAATCGTTATGATTAAGTGGATTGGCAGTATTTGCAGATGCTTCGGCATGTATAAACATTTGCAATTTTTTGTACGAACGCACATCAAAATCAACATTTTTAAATGCAGCTCTTGAATCGCCATCTTTTAAATCGCAAACGGTAAGCGCCAATGCTTGCTCGTTTAACGCCAATAAATTAGCAGAAGCAACATTTATCTGGCGTTGAATGTTTGGTGGTAAAACATAGTTTACAGGCTCATTACTTCCGTTTTCTTCGATGCTTACGGCAGCAACGTTAAACAAGCCTGTACCTTCGTCATTAGGAATATATATACCAGGCTGAAGTAAATCAAAACCATACTTACGCCACTCTGTTCTTACCAACTCTAAACGAGCAAAACGCAACACAATGGGCTTATCTACGTTTTTCAAAAACATACGTAAAAAACGAATGGATTGAAAGTTTTCAATTGACCCAATTTTTTGTTCTGGAGTCATGATTGGTATTTTAAACTGATACCACTTTATAGGTTTTGAATTACCATTTTTAATGTTTTGACCATTGGTAGAAAACACGTTGGTGATGTAGTTATTACCAACACCTGCAGCTAAATCATTTGGTCGTAAACTAATGTGATACTGGTAATACCCTTCGGCAGTGCTTAAGTTATTATCGCGATTAATATCTTCGATATTAGGAGTTTGAGTAGCTGAAGTATTATCGTTTCCTGTAGTTACAGGAGAGTTGCCTTCCATACCATTAAACAATTTATAGCGCTCAAGTGTTTTTACATTGGCCGCATCATAATCATCGCCTCTAAAATAATGGTAATCATCAGCCGAAGGATCGGATGCATATGAAGAGAAAGCTGTTGGGTTTACGATAGCTTGCACATCATTCAAATAACTACTAAAAAACGATTGTTCAGTAGGACTTGTTGTTGCTCCTAAACCATCCAAACCAACATCCTGAAACGGGCGTTCAGAGGGGTCGTTAGCAAAGGTATTTAAAAGCGGAGGCACCTCAGCAATAAGCCCCCAATCGCTAGCAACAGTAGTTGATGGAGTTATTGATGTTGGCAATGCATTTTCAGCACTTTTGTAGTTATCGCGCAAAATATCTTCAGAAATGTTTCCTAAATTGAAATACAAATCGCCATTGGTGCTTGGGTTAACATTATCGGTATGAAATGGATCCATTAACCAAAACTGGATGTACTCAACATTTGCAGCCTGAAAATCGTTTGTTTGTATGGCTCGCATAATACCTCCCCAGCGGGTTTCGGGAGCATTTAACTTACCATCGGCAGCCAAACCAGCAGAAATACCAGGAAGTGGGTACGTATCATAATTATAGGGGCCTCTTTCGTCAGGATAATAAGCCAAATCAAACATGGCCACGTTTGATGGCACCCCAGTAGGGATTGGGCGATTTGGAAACACCTCATTTTCAGGAACTTCTCGCACAAAATTGCTCGACATATCATCATCGTCAATATTGCTTGGTGTTAAACCTGTTGTTTGGCGAATAAACATAGGATCGAGCACATACCAAGCTAATTTAGCGCGATTATAACCATACGCTAAACTATCCGACAAATTACCTTCGGGAAACATATTTGTTGTTCCTGCCCCAGCTTGGCCTTGTGGTGTACTGGCCAATGTCCATGAACTTTGCGAACGTAAATCAATAGTTGACTGGCTACCTTCAAAATCATCAATATACGAGTTTCCGTTTTTACCAATGGCTTTGTTATGCCCAGGAATAAGGTAAGCATATTCAGCGGCAGCATTGATAGTACTCATTTCTTTGGTTTCATACAATGGCAACTTATCAAGCCAACGGGTTAAAAATGGAGCTTCGGTTCTATAATTTCCGTCAAAACCAAAAATGGTATTCGAAATGGCTTCGTCACCAATGTTTACCTTTTGAGTAATTGGCCTCTCGGTAAGGTTCATAATGGTTGCACCTAAGTTAAAATCGTTATTGATTTTATAATCGAGGTGAGTAGCTAACAATGTTTTTTGCTGGATAGCAAATAGGGCATTACTTTCTAACGATACTTTTATTGGTGTGCCCGAATTTAAAATACCATCGTTAATAATTTTAACACGCCCCAAGGTGTAATCAACCGTATAATCAACATTTTCGGTAAGCTGAATGCCACCAGCAGTAACAGTAACCGAACCTTGTGGAACATTGGGAGAACCCAAAGAAATTTCGGAGCTGGATGATGATTGATATTGACCTCTTAATTTAAAACGATTCAACTGTGGAAACTGCTGTGCAACAATACGTGTAGAATCGTACAATTGATCAAAAACAAAACTGTTTGCGAGCGTACTTCCGGGCAAGAATTTAGAGCGTAAATAATCACCAAAAGGTTCTACCACAGGAAATATTAAACGTCCGTTACTGGCATTAATGGTAACTCCATCAATAAAATCGAATAATCCATCGGCTATTTGATCGTTTTGTTGGTTGAGGCGGTCAACGTTTAGTACTTGAATTAATGGTTTTCCGTTTACACCTGTTTCTTCAGTAGGAACTGGTAAATAGTTGATATAGGTTCCTGTTTGTAAATTGTTGTAAAACACATTTAATTTAAAATCTTTTGCATTCACTTGATACGCACCCATTGAATAGATATTTTTCATCATTAGGTGCCACATCGGATGAGCCGTATTTACAGCTGTGCTCTTCAACATTTTAGTATATAATGCTTGAGGTGCACTAATACCACCATCAGAAAACTCACCAACTTGATACACCTCACCATTTAATGTGTACTGGTAGGCAACCGACAACACTTGATCAGGGTTAAGTGTTTGATTTAAAGAGATATAACCCAAACGAGCATTAAAGCTATATTCAGATGGTTGAAGTTTGCGTGCTGATGCAACTAACTCAAAATTAATGGTTTGTTTTAAGGTGTTGTTAGAAATCGTGTTTATTCTTGAAACACAGGTATTTACAGTTCTAACCAGCAAATCGGAGGCAATGTTATTATACAAATTATTTTGAGTATTAAACGGCAATGCTGATGGATGTACATCGTTGATGTAACCCGCCTGATTAGCTGGCACATGTATTGCATCTTCGGCAAGTTCAGAAAACGCAACAACACTACGTATATCATTGGTTGAGGTGTTGGTATTTGAAATCCAAACCTCAATTCGACTAATATTTACACCTGAATTTACAAACGGAAGAGCTGCCAATGCTGTGTTATAATTATCGCGGAAATAATGCGATAAAAAATAATGCTTATTCGCCTCGTAATTGTCGGCTTCAATTTCATATTTGGTAACTTGAGCACCACCAGCAACCTCTACCTCCGATTTTTTACCTTTTTGTTGCGACAACAATGCCGTTACGGTAAGTTTACCAAACTGCAATTGTGTTTTTACACCGAAAAGTGTTTGACTACCTGTAATTAAAGAACCTGTAAGTGGTAAACTCACGTTACCTGCTTCAATTTTTTTGATAATATCATCTTCTTCACCTGCATAAGCCAATTTCATTTGATTTTCAAAATCAAACATGGCTTCGGTATTATAACTTGTTGTTAATGAAAGCTTTGTACCTATTTTACCAATTACGTTGAGCTGAATACGTTCATTAAAATCAAAAGTATTTACTTTTCGGTTACGAACCGGAATAGCAGGGTTTTCGGTTTTATTACCATTGTACGCAAAAATTAGCTCGGCTGAACCATTTGGGCGAATATCAACAGTGTTTCCACCAAAAATACGGTCGAAAATTTCGCCACCAACATTTAACTTAGGAATAGTTGGTTTATTTTGATTGTTTTTTGATTCGGCATCAGAGCGGTTGTTCCAATAGTTTTTAACCTGCTTTTTGAACATATAGTTCTGATATTCATCACTTTCCATGTAAGTAGGTGGTCGGTAATTCATACCACCTATACTTTGGTTGATGTTATAATTTCCTGTTTTAGGATCGTATTCTACATCGGTTTTTACGTTTGAGGGGTCGTTAAGCTTTAAGCCTCCTGCATTGGGGTAGTTTAATGGATCGCCAGTAGATTCGTCATCAAAAGAATAGGGTAAGTCAACCTCAGGGGTATCAACATCAACCAAAGGCGCATTAAACTTGGCAATAAGGTTTTCGGCATGTTTATAGGCACTCTCCTTGGCATCTGAGCCAACAATAAGCGACAGTAAACCTACGGATAGGCCTCCAACAACTATATATTTTGTAAACGCTTTGGTCAAAACTTATAAAATAGAACTTGTTTTTGTTTTTTATGCTAGTGCATTTAATTTATAAGTTTTATACATACTTTCAGGTACTGATTGTGGTATAAAAAAGCGAATACTCATAGTTGTAATTAATTGACTTTTAACTGTTTATATATTTTACAAATTCTTTAGAGCCGACTTAATCAACTGCTCTACGGTTTGTCCTGTTCCTTCGGTTTTAATAATTTTGTCGAGCACTTTATCGGCTGCAGCTTTATTAAAGCCTAACATAACAAGAGCAGATAACGCTTCTTCTTTTAAAATATTGTTTGAAGAAACAAAAAATTCAGCAGAAACGTTATTTGATTTACCAATTTTATCTTTTAAATCAACAATTATTCGCTGAGCCGTTTTTTCGCCAATGCCTTTTACACTTTTTATGAGTGCTACATTACCTGTAGCAATAGCATTTTGAATTTCGGCTGCACTTAGTGACGAAAGCATTAGTAAAGCACTTGTACCACCCACACCCGAAACAGATACTAACTGGCGAAATAGTGCTCGTTCGGCCACATCGGCAAAGCCAAAAAAACGAGGCATATCATCCCGAATGTACATGTGTTCGGTATACAGTTTGCATTTTTCGGTTTCACCAATTTTACTGAATGTGTTTAACGAAATTTGCATTACATACCCCACTCCTGCTGCATCTATTACAGCATAGGTAGGTGTTTTTTCTACTAATTTTCCTTCAATGTGGTTTATCATAACAATTATTGATTTTTAGAGTTTTTGATTTTTAGAGTTTTTAATTCTACAAATCAACAATTATCTATTTATTTCAATTTTACAAATCTAAAACTCAACAATTCAAAAATTATTTCCTCGATTGTGCATCAACAACCGCAATGGTAACCATGTTTACAATTTCGCGTACAGAACTTCCTAGCTGAAGTATGTGTACAGGTTTTTTCATGCCAATTAAAATTGGACCAATAGCCTCTGCCCCACCCAACTCTTGCATCAATTTATAAGCAATATTACCAGAAGATAAGTTAGGGAAAATAAGTGTATTTACCTTTTTATCAACCAGTTCCGAAAACGGAAATTGCTCTTTCAACAAATCTTTATTGAGGGCAAAATTTGCTTGCATTTCACCGTCAACAATCATCCCTGGATAGTTTTTATGTAAAATTTCGGTTGCTTCGCGCATTTTGTTTGGCACTTCGCCATCGGATGAACCAAAATTAGAGTACGACAATAATGCTATACGAGGCGTAATGTTAAACTCTTTTACACTTTTTGCTGTAAGTACGGTAATATCAACCAAATCTTGTACACTTGGATTTACATTCATTGTGGTATCGGCAAAAAAGAAAGGGCCACGCTTCGTATTAAGGATATACATACCCGCCACACGACTCGTATCTTCCTGAACACCAATAATTTGCAAGGCCGCACTAATAGGATCGGCATACTTACGTGTAAGACCCGAAATCATGGCATCGGCCACCCCAGTTTCCACCATCATGGCACCAAAATGGTTACGTTCACGCATAATTTTACGTGCTTCGTACATGGTAAATCCTCTGCGCTTGCGTTTTTGGAAGAAAATATCGCCAAATTTCATTCTGCGTTCTTCTTCAGCAGCACTGCGAGGGTCAATAATTGCCACATCCGATAAACCAAGGTTGTGCTCTTCTATCAATTTACGAATTTTAGCTTCGTCACCCAACAAAATAGGTTTTGCAATACCCTCATCTACAACCTGTTGTGCGGCTTTTAATATTTTATAATGATCGGCCTCAGCAAATACAACGCGTTTAGGATTTTGACGTGCCTTGTTTGTTAAACTTCTAATTAGCTTGTTATCTAAACCTAATCGATTGATTAACTGTTGTTTATATGCCTCCCAATCAGTAATGTTATGTTGAGCCACCCCCGATTCGATTGCAGCCTTGGCAACCGCAGGTGCTACAGTATAAATTAAACGGAAATCAATTGGTTTTGGAATGATGTACTCAGGGCCAAAACTTATGTTTTTTGAGTTGTAAGCAAGGTTTACTGTATCAGGCACTGGCTCTTTTGCCAATTGAGCTATGGCATAAACAGCAGCAAGCTTCATTTCTTCGTTAATTTGAGTTGCTCTAACATCTAAAGCACCACGGAAAATAAACGGAAAGCCTAATACATTGTTTACTTGGTTAGGATGGTCGCTACGGCCTGTAGCCATAATAATATCGGGGCGAGCATCCATTGCCAAGGCATAGGGTATTTCTGGATCGGGGTTGGCCAAAGCAAATACAATTGGATTTTTAGCCATGGATTGTATCATTTGCTGGTTTACCACATTGCCTTTTGAAAGCCCAACAAACACATCGGCACCAGCCATAGCCTCAGCAAGTGTGTTAATTGAAGTGTTGGAAGTAACAAAAAACTGCTTTTGCTCATCCAGCTCAGTACGATTGGTGTTTAACACGCCTTTGCTGTCCAACATTACAATGTTTTCTTTTTTAGCACCAACAGCAATGTAAAGTTTCGCACACGATATAGCCGAAGCCCCTGCACCGTTTACAACAATTTTCACTTGATCGATTTTTTTATCAGCCACTTCGCAAGCATTCAACAATGCTGCAGCCGAAATAATGGCTGTACCATGCTGGTCATCGTGCATCAAAGGTATATTTAGCTCTTGTTTAAGCCTGCGCTCAATTTCAAAACATTCGGGCGCTTTAATATCTTCTAAATTAATACCACCAAAGGTTGGCGCAATGGCTTTTACGGTGTTTACAAACAAATCGATATCGGTTGCATCTACCTCAATATCAAACACATCGATATCGGCAAAAATTTTAAAAAGTAAACCTTTACCTTCCATTACTGGCTTAGAAGCCAAGGCGCCAATGTTGCCTAATCCCAAAACGGCTGTACCATTTGAAATTACAGCCACTAAATTTCCTTTAGCGGTGTATTTATAGGCTGTTTCGGGATTTTTTTCAATTTCCAAACATGGTTCAGCTACTCCTGGAGAGTAAGCCAACGACAAATCACGCTGCGAACTATGCGGTTTAGTAGGTACTACTTCTATTTTTCCTGGTCGGCCTTGTGAGTGATAATCCAAGGCATCTTGCTTTCTTAATTTCGACATTCTATCCTCTTAAATTTTGTGAGATGCGAATATACTAAAAATAGTTTGTTACATACCTGAATGTTAGCAGTCACGTAAACGTAAGCGTAAGATTGTTAAACTTGTTTATGATGAAGAAAAGATTAAAAAAAACCTTGTTGATTATAACAACTGTGGCAAATAGATTATTGCTTAAATTTGTTTACATGAAACCCAAAGTTGTAGTATTTACTGGTGCTGGAATAAGCGCAGAAAGTGGCATTAAAACATTTCGCGATAGTGATGGTTTGTGGGAGGAGTATTCGATTGAAGAAGTTGCAACACCACAAGCTTGGGAGAAAAACCAATTGCTAGTTTTAGATTTTTACAACAAAAGACGTAAACAAGTAATTGATGCACAGCCCAATAAAGGACATTTGGCACTGGTACAATTAGAACAAAAATATGATGTGCATATTATTACTCAAAACATTGATGATTTGCATGAACGAGCCGGTTCAAAAAATGTACTGCACCTGCATGGCGAAATTACCAAAAGTAGAAGCACCGCTAATCCCAAGCTTATATACAACATAAAAGGAGCTGAACTAAACATTGGCGATACGTGCGAAAAAGGCTCTCAATTACGCCCACACATTGTATGGTTTGGCGAAATGGTTCCTGAAATGGAAAACGCATACAAAATTGCACAAAGTGCCAATTTATTTATGGTAATTGGTACCTCGTTGGCTGTTTATCCAGCTGCGGGATTAATTGATCTTGTACCGAAACAAACGCCTAAATTTTTAATAGACCCTAGTGATGTAAAAGTGCATAACGTTTCGAACTTAACCGTCATTAAAGAAAAAGCAGGCACGGGTGTACCATTGCTTGTAGAGCAATTATTAAAACATTAAGCCTATATTTATCCAACAAATTAACACAAGAAAATATAACTTTTTTATGCGAATCCTAACGTTTTTAATACTTATTGTTTTTATATCCTGCAATGAAGGCAAACAAGCCGAAACAACTGTTAGTAAAGCCGATACTCCTGTTGTTGATAGTATTGCAAAAGAACCTATAAAACCTACTATTCATAAATTATATGATAATGTAGCGCGCCACATTGCGGGCATACCAATTGATAACGAGTGTGGATTGGATACCGCTTTAAACAATAAAAAATATTGGAAAGAATATTCAGAAACAATTGAAAAAAATTGGCATAAGATTGATTCTACAAAAATTAATAAAATGAAAGAGTGGAGTAAAAATGAGTTAAATGGACAAACCTCAACTACTGTTTTTTATCCTTTTTCGGGGGCTGATTTTATGAATGTTTTTACCTTTTTTCCTGAAAAAGAAAACTACATATTGGTGGGGCTAGAGCCCGAAGGTTCGTTGCCCGAATTTTATACTGGCGGACGCAGCGATTCTGTTGCACAGTATTTCAACAAGATAAAAAAATCGCTTCATGCTATATTAAATTTCAGTTTTTTTAGAACCAAAAGTATGTCGACCGACTTTAAAAATGAAGATTTAAATGGCACCGTTCACTTGTTGCTATTTTTTATAAAACGAACAGGAAACGCTATTGTAGATATTAAGCCAATATCGTTAAACGAAGATGGAAACATTGAAGTACATCAATCATTTGAGGAAAAACAAAAAAGTACAAATAAAAACAAAGGCATTGAAATTCAATTTACAAATGCTTCCAATCAATTAAAAAGAGTTTATTATTTTTCAGTAAACCTTGACAATACACATCTTGAAAAAAACACAACATTTACTAATTACATAAACAAACATAAAGATGCCACAACCTATTTAAAATCGGCTTCTTACCTGATGCACAAAGATTATTTTTCTACAATACGAACATTGCTACTCAACAACAGCAAGTATTTACTTGAAGATGATTCGGGCATTCCTTACAAGTATTTTAATGATTCTATTTGGACAGCTACCTTATATGGAAAATACAACGGTGCAATTTCATTGTTTCCAAATTCGTTGCAAAACGATTTAAAACAAGCTTACACAGATAGCTTAGTAACCATAAAACCACTACCGTTTGGAATAGGATATAAATATCATGTGGGGGAATCAAACTTAATGTATTTTATAAAAAAATAAAATTATTAAAACAATTTACGCATCAAAAAATTGTCAGTGAAATCAATTATTCATATAATAACATTTCTTTTTTTATTGATTGAAAACACTTCAGTGTATTGCCAAACAAGCAACTCACAAGAGAATGAAAACAAGTTAATTGAAAACATAATAAAAAGTTACTCCCCCGAATTTAAATTCATACTTGAGAATCAAAAAAAATATCAAGTTCAAATTATTTACACCCAAATTAATAGAGATAAAAACAATATCCCATCATTTAAGCAGTATAGTTATCAATTAAATGCTCAAAATTATTTTTATGCAGCAAGTCTTGTAAAACTGCCGTGTTCGGCACTTGCACTTGAGAAACTAAACAAACTGAACATTGCCGAACTTGATAAAAACTCAATAATGGTTACTGATAGTGCATTTGGTTGCCAAAAAAAAACAATTGCCGATCCAACAACTGAAAACGGGAAACCCTCTGTGGCGAATTATATCAAGCGCATGTTGCTTGTAAGTGACAATGATGCTTACAGCAGAATTTATGAATTTTTAGGACAAGAATATATTTACCAACAACTTGTAAATAAAGGTTATACAAACGCACGCATCACCCACCGATTTGATGCCGCTTGCAATACCGAACAAAATAAATACACTAACCCTATTGAGTTTTATAATTCAAACAATAAACTTATTTACAGGCAACCTATGCAAATAAGTAAAATTGAATTAAAAAACCCATACGGAACTGTAAAAAAAGGCAAAGCTTATATTGATAAAAAAAATAAACTAATATCTGAGCCTAAAGATTATACACAGATGAATTATTTATCATTACAAGATATCAACGATATTTTAAAAACACTTCTATTTCCTGAATCGGTAGAGAAAGAAAAACGTTTTGATTTAAAAGAAGAAGATTACACGTTTTTGTACAATTATTTATCGATGTATCCAAGAGAATCAACACATCCAAGCTACAACCCAAAAGAATTTGAAGACAGTTACAAAAAATATTTAATGTACGGCACCTACCATAAAAAAATAGAAAACGATAGCATACGAATATTTAATATTGTTGGTCAATCCTATGGCGATTTAAGCGATTGTGCATACATTATCAATCCTAAAAAAGGAATCGAATTTATGCTATCGGCAGTAATTTACGTAAATGAAAACGAAATTATAAACGATGGCAAATATGAATACAAAACCATTGGTTTTCCATTTTTTACGGCAGTAGGGCAAGCTATTTATAAGCACGAGCACAAAAGAAAAAAAGAATATTTACCAGATTTAAGTAATTTTGAACGCAAATAAACTTACTATTTTGCCACACAAAGAAAACAATACTGCCAAATTATACTATTCTATTGGCGAAGTAGCCGAGATGTTTGATGTAAACACATCACTCATACGTTTTTGGGAAAAAGAATTTGAGATATTACAGCCAAAAAAAAACAGCAAAGGCAATAGACTATATACAGCCGATGATATTGCTAAGATCAAAAGCATATACAACCTTGTAAAAACGCAAGGATTAACATTAGAAGGTGCTAAAAAGTATTTGAAAGGCAATAAAAAAGAGGTAAAAGTTAGTTTTAAAAGCGAAAGAAAAAACAACGAACAAGTTGTGAGTAAATTATTAAAAATTAAAGAACAACTAATTATTGTAAGAAACGGACTTTAGATATTAAAATCCCTACGAGCTCTTCAAAAAAACCATTTGATGATGAAGGTGTTAATTTGAATCCCAACAATCAAACACAAGTCGTTCATTATTAATTTGTTATCATTTCATTACCTGTTCATTATTTCTTCAAAACTCATTATTGCCATACAAAAAATAGTAAGTACCTTTGCAAGCGAAAATTAAAACAATAAAAAGCACATTTTTAATCACTAATTTTTATACCTCAAAACCAATGAAAAAAATTTTACTATCTGTAATTGCCTTATCATCTTACGTTGCAGTGCAAGCACAATGCAATGACTTGATTATTTCTGAATACGTTGAAGGAACAAACAACAACAAAGCATTAGAAATTTACAACGCATCTTCTTCACCAATTAGCCTTGCAAACTACCGTATTTTAAGACATGATAATGGAAATCCTACTTTTACGGCAGTTGAAGGTGAGATGCAATTGCCTACAAACATTACACTTGCACCCTACCAAGCTTATGTAATTGCATTGAACTTAACAGACCCTAATGGAACGGGCCAAAGTGCACCAATTGATGTAAATTTACAAGCAGTTGCAGACACATTGTTATGTCCTGGTTGCGGAAGCACAGGTCAAAGCCGTGTAATGTGCTTTAATGGAGATGATGCGTTATCATTGGAAAAAAATGTAAATGGAACTTGGACTAAAATAGATATTTTTGCTTGTATAGGAGAAAGACCAGCAAACTCAAGTGGCACATTCTCTCCTACAGGTGGGTGGACAATTTTGGCTCCTTATTCAAGCATGCCAGTTGGTTATGATGCGAACGTAAGCGGACCATACTACAAACAATATTGGTCTCAAGATAAAACCTTAAAACGTAAACCATCTATTACATCTGGTGTAACAACAAACCCAGCATTTGAATCGTTCAATGCTTCAGTTCAGTGGGATTCGTTACCAGTAAACACTTTTACAGGTTTAGGCACACACACTTGCGATTGCTTTACAAATGGAATCAATGATGCAAATAATTCATTTGCATTTTCTATTTTCCCAAATCCTTCATCAGAGTTTGTAAAAATACAATCGAGTACAGTAATTTCTAAAGCAGTATTCTACAATTTAGTGGGTCAAGAAATAAAGTCATTTGTTTCTAAAAGTAATTTAGCTGGCACAGCGCTAGATATTACAGCTTTAGCTAAAGGTATTTATACAATTGTTGTTTTTGATGACAAAAACAACAAATCAATCAATAAAGTGATAATTAAATAGTTAACACAAACCAAAATCCCACACTGATCAGTGTGGGATTTTTTATTTAAAGAAAACTACACATGCGTTTTTTATTATCATTTCTACTTCTTTTTGTTTGCTACAAAGGATTTTCACAAAAAACAAAAATACAAGGTGTTATTACCGATGCATTAACTAATGAATCTATAATTGGTGCTATTATTACTTATGCAGATGGGAAAGGAACAACAACTGACTTGGATGGCGCCTACACATTTACTGTAGATAGCGGAAGTTATACATTAAAAGTATCTTATATTGGCTACAAGCCAGTAGAAAAAAAAATTGTAGCAAAAGGAAAAGCAATGGTTTTAAACTTTTCGCTTACAACCATAACACTAACAGAAGTTGAGGTGGTTTCAGATATTGCAATTTCGCGAGAAACGCCAGTAGCATTTTCGAATGTTGATGCAAAAAAAATTCAGGAAGAGCTTGGTTCTAAAGATTTGCCATTGATTTTAAACTCTACTCCAGGTGTATATGCAACAAGCCAAGGTGGTGGAGATGGAGATGCAAGGGTGAGCATAAGAGGTTTTAATTCACAAAACGTATTGGTATTATTAGATGGAATTCCAATGAACGATATGGTTAATGGACGTGTGTTTTGGAGCAATTGGTTTGGTTTAGATAATTTAACACGTGGAGTTCAAGTACAACGAGGCTTGGGAGCATCTAAGCTTGCAATACCTGCTATTGGTGGTACGATGAACATTTTAACAGCTGGCATCGATTCTAAAAAAGCCTTGGTTTTAAAAAATGAATACGGGAATAACAGAAATTACCGTATTGGTTTAAGCTACTCTTCAGGCCGATTAGAAAATGGATGGGCGTTTAATTTTGCAGGGTCTTACAAACGTAATGATGGCTGGTTTGATAACATGCATAGTCGCATGTGGTTTTATTATGGGAAAGTAGAAAAAAGAATTGGTTCTCACTTGTTAGGACTTCAAGTACTTGGAGCGCCTCAAACATCGGCACAACGCGACTTTAGAGTAAACTACGGTGTAGCGGCATATAGCAAAGATTTTGCTTATAGTTTAGGTATAGATACAACAGGAAAAAGAGAATATGGCAGACGATACAATCCGAGTTGGAATTTTTTAACCCGTACAAAAGAAGGACAAACTACTCCAGAAACATTTAATACGAGTATTAACCATTTTCATAAACCAGTTTTTTCATTAAAAGATTTTATTGCAGTAAATGAAAAACTGAATATATCAACCATTGCTTATGCTTCATACGGACGAGGTTATGGCACACAATTGGATGGTGGAAGTGCAGGAAACACAATAGATCCAACAACAGGTCAACAGAGCATTCAAACAATATATAATAACAATACTTCTGCTAATCAGGTACTGCCATCAGGAGAACAATTTTCAAGCACCTGGGTACGCAAAAACCATAACGACCACAATTGGTATGGAGCATTAGCAACATTAAATTACACATTAAAACCAAGCATTACTCTTTCAGGAGGCTTGGATGGCAGGTTATACAGAGGCTTTGTATATAGTACAGTTGGAGATTTATTGGGTGGCGATGTTACTAAAAATGCAGGTAACGCAGACCAAAATTCTCCTGCAGCAAACAAAGTTGTTGGAGATAAGTATGTTCAAAATATAGAACGATTTGTGCGTTGGACCGGTGCTTTTGCAATGGCTGAATATAAAAAAGAAAAATGGTCGGGCTTTGTAAATATAAGCTCTGCAATGAGCTGGTACAAACAACAAAATCATTTTTTGAAAAAACAACTTGAAGTGGGCGATACAACTTTATTAATTGGATATAATGATGTAATTACATACAACGGCACTACCTACGATAGAAGCTCTGAAGGGTTAAAAGTAAATCAAACTGAATGGAAACGATTGTTTGGGTATACAATTAAAGCTGGCGCTAATTACAATTTAACAGAACACATGAATGTGTTTTTAAATGTAGGACACTTAAATAGAGCTCCGTTTATCACATTTGTTTTCAGAACTGATAATAAAGAGTTTAACAAAGTAAATAATGAAGTTATTAATTCCATTGAATTAGGCTACAGCTACTCTAGCTCCAATTTCACCGCAAATGTAAATGGATATTATACCTTGTGGAACAATAGACCAACAACAGCAAGCTTTACTGTAAATGGAGAGGCTGTAAGTACTACAGCTACAGGAATGAATGCTCGTCATATGGGAATAGAGTTTGATGGCATTTACAGAATTTCATCAAAAATAAGTGTTGAAGGGATGATAAACATTGCTGATTGGGAATGGATGTCGGTAGCAACAGCAACAATAACAGACGACAATGGAGTTGTAATTGGTGAACAAAAGTTTGATCCAAGTGGAGTAAAAGTAGGCGATGCTGCTCAAAACACATACGCAGCAAGCATTAGATACGAGCCTATTAAAAAACTATACATTAAACCACAATTTAATTATTTTGGTAAAAACTACTCTAATTTCAGTCCGGATGCACTTGTAATTACAAACAATGCAACTAATTATGGACCAAACATTGGTCGCCAATCGTGGAGAATGCCTGATTACTTTCTATTGGATTTGAACGCAGGTTATAGCATGAATGTTTGGAAAATAAAATTAGATGTAAGAGGCTCTTTAATTAACGCCTTAGACACATTCTACATTTCGGATGCACAAAACAATCAAGTAAACAATGATTTCAATGCAGCAGCAGCAACCGTTAATGTTGGTATGGGACGCAGATGGCAGCTATCATTAGTAGGAACTTTTTAAACACACTTAATATGAATTCATACAAGTATATTTCTATTCTATCACTATTGTTTCTTTTTACAAATTGTAAAAAAGAAAACAAAATAAACAAAGAGCTTGAAGGGGTTTGGAACATTACAGAATACAACAGAGCCAATGGTGTTACTAAAACAGATTTTTCACAAGAAAAAATGTCCCTTGAGTTCAGCAAATATAAAAACGCCTATGTTCGCACCATGCAGGGAGTGCTTGTAACAGACTATGCCGACCAAGCACTAACCGACACCAGAGATACATTTTCCTATGATTTAAAAGGCGAAGAGTTTGTGATAACTAGAATTAAAGCGGGTTCAAAATTTACAACACTCATGAAAAACCGCTTTAAAATAGAGGAATACAAAAACAATTCATTAAAACTAAACCGAATAGATAGCACTGAGCTGTTTATAAAAGCAATCAAATAACATTATTTGCAGCAATAAACATTATTTCTTTTTCGAAAGACCTAGCCCAACAAAAAAGAAAACAAATTTGCATTACCATTTGCAAGAGTTGTTATGTTTAAAAACGAATTAAACAACACACTACCTTAAATGTCTTTTATTTTATTAAACTCATATCTTGTTCCTAAAAGCAAAGAATAACCATTGTTGCCAAACAAAACATTGTAACTCAACTCCAATTGACCATAATTAAACATATTGCGCTTACGAATAAAAGAGAGCTTTTCAGGAGCATAACTAAAATCGAATCCTAAATTTTTATAGCCTCCAAATATGCCAATAGCTCCACCGTCATCATTTTTACTACCGAAATTATACATGTTTCTTAAACCATCATCTAAATTCCACCAATAAAAATTCCGAAGCCCCAAAAACAATTCATTCTCCTTTAATACAAAAGTTAATTGTGGCCCAGCTTTCAGCGTTCCAAAACTTGAAAGCCTTCCTGTGGCATATCATAAGAGCTATTAACTTGGTCGATATGGTATTTTTGTGTTCCACCACCCAAATTAAATCCAAAATATCCTCCTAGATTAACCTTTTTTTCTCCTCTACTAACAAACTGCCCTTTAAATACTCCTGACTTATAACCTGCAGTTGTATTTGCATAAACAGTATTTGCTGATGGCCCGTCTAAAAACACTTCTGTTGCTTGAAGGTTACCACCAGCATACATAAATGCTAAATAAGTTCCTGTTGCATTATATTGTGCCAAAGAAGTTAGAGGCAATAAAAACAGGGCAATTGTTTTAAGGAAGCTCATTTAGAAATAATTAAAGGATTGACGCTATTACAGCCCTAATATATAAATATGTTTATTTGTTCGACTCCACTTTTTCTACAGGAGTAACGGTAGTAGTATCGGTTGTTTCGTTCGACTCTTCAAAAATTTCAAGCATTGGCTCTTCCATAAACTCTTTGGTAATCAAGCGCTTTTCAAGAGAAAGTAATATAGATGGCATTAACAGTAAGTTGGTAATTAATGATACTAATAGTGTTACAGAAATTAATATACCTAACGCAACTGTACCTCCAAAATTTGACGCTGCAAATATTGAAAATCCGAAAAACAAAACAATGTTGGTGTAAACCATGCTTAAACCTGTACCTTTTATGGTAGCTGATACAGCACTAGCAATATTATCTCCCATCTTTTTACGTTTCAATTGATTTCGATATTCAGCAAGAATATAAATAGTACCATCCGATGCTATACCAAAAGCAATACTAAACACCAATATAGTTGTAGGTTTTATATAAATATTCATAAAGCCCATAATACCTGCAGTAATTACCAAAGGTATTAAGCATGGTAATTTTGACAGGACAATAATTGGAATAGAACGAAAAAGTACAATTCCTAAAATCAGTATCACAAAAATTTCAATACCCAAACTGATGAACAAGTGGTGAAACAAATAATCATTCCCCTTTAAAAAGCGCATACTGTGGCCTGTTATTTCCACATTATATTCATCCTTGTTAAAAATAGAATCAACCTTGGGCTGTATTTCTGCTAACAAACGTTTCATTTCTGCTGAGCCAATATCCTTCATTTGATAACTAACTCTGGTTCGTTGACGCGTTGTATCTATAAATGCCTTAAAGCGCTCGTTGCCCTCACCTAATGAAGTGGTATATTCTGTTAGCTTTTGCAACTCCATAATACCAGGCAAGGTAAAGTATTTGGGTTTACCATCTTTATAAGCCTGATAAGCAAATTTTACAAATTCCAAAGTGGATACAGGATGAGTAAACTCCTCATAGTTACTCATCATTTTTTCAAGTGCTTTTATTTTATACAGGGTTTTTGCATTGTCAGCAAAAACTCCGTTTTCTTTTTTTGTATCAATATAATACTCAAATGGCAAAACGCCATTGAAATGTTTTTCGAAGAAACGTAAATGTTCAATAACAGGATCGTTTTTAGGCAAATCGTCAACAACGTATCCAATTGGCTTAACCATGGTAAGCCCCCATACGCCAATAAGCGTAATGGCTGTAATTGTAATATATATTGCAGTACGCTTATAATGAACCAAATAATCAATTTTATCTAACACTATATTGATACGCTTGCCATCTAAATGCTTTGTTTGCTTTACCGAAGGAGCTTTTAAATAACTGAATATGATTGGAATAAATATTAAAGCTACAATATTGGTTAGCAAAACATTTACACCTGCTACAATACCAAACTGCATCAATAATTCGCTATTAGTAAAATAAAAAACAAAAAAGCCAATTGATGTTGTAACATTTGCCAAAAAGTTTGATAATCCAACCTTTTCGATGGTGCGTGTTAAGGCTCTTATTTTATTTCCATGAATACGTAACTCTTCCTGATATTTAGTAATAAGAAAAATACAATTAGGAATACCTATTATTATAATCAGTGGTGGAATTAATCCTGTAAGAATTGTGATTTTGTACCCAAACAAATATAAAGTGCCCAACGACCAAATAACACCGATAATACAAACTACTAAGGACCAAAAAACTACTTTGAAGGAACGGAAAAATATCCAAAGAGTAACAATTGTTACTAAAAATGCCAAGGCCATAAATAAACTCAATTCTCCTTGTACATTACGCATATACTCGCTACGAATATAAGGCAATCCCGAATAATGAATCTCCACCTTATTTTGAGCAGCAAAAGCATCACCCAGCTCTTTTATGTGTTTTACAATGTTTAAACGATTTTTTGAGTTTAAGTCCTTTTTATCAAAAGTAACCGCCATCAATGTGGTTGTAAGCGAATCGTTATAGAGTAATCCTTTGTAAAAAGGATACGACATAATTTGCGCCTTTATACTATCCAACTCGGCCTCATTTTGCAAGGTGGAAGTGACGATTGGGAAATAATCAAACTTTTGTAAGCTATCATTACGTTTAAGTCCGTATGCCTTATCAATAGATAAAATATTTTGAATCCCATTAATTTTTTTGATGCTATCCGAAAGTGAAGCCCAATTGTTAAATGTTTTAAAATCAAAAATATTATCCGACTTGTAGCCAATAACCATTACGGCTCCATCTTCACCAAAAATTTTCTTGAAATCAGTATAAACAATTTCGGCTTTATCATCAGAAGGAAGTATTTTAGCAAAATCGTACGACAACTCAATTTTGGTTGCAAAAAAACCTAAAATAGCTGTTAATACTATTAATACAACAAGATAAGCAGTGCGGTTACGCAGTATATTTCGAGCCAGTAATGACCACATATTTTAAAATAACTATTTTAATGTATAAGAAAGCGAAATTTACGAATTTATTTGCTTGGCAACCTTATTTATAGAACAAAATAACTATTTGTAAAGGCTTTTAACCAATTAGCACTTTGTAATAAACTTTCAATTTAAATAAATGAATAGCAATAATTTGAATACGTTTTGATGAATCGCCCAACCCCTCCAACTTGCTTAACCACTGTATATCAAGCCCTTAAACCCAATTTTTCTCTAAGGCGCTTTAACGTGGCTTGCGCAACAACACGTGCTTTATCAGCACCTATTTGAAGTTTTGCGTCTAGCTCACTTCGGTTGTTCATATAGTAATTATATTGCTCTCGCTGGTTTTTAAATTTTTCTAAAATAAGCTCAAAAAGTGCTGTTTTTGCATGACCATAGCCATAACCACCTCGTTCGTAATTTGCACGCATTTCTTCTGTTTGGGAAGATGTTGCTAATAATTTATATAAAGCAAAAACATTACAAGTGTTTGTATTTTTAGGTGCTTCTAGCGGAGTTGCATCGGTAACAATACTCATCACCACTTTTTTTAATTCTTTTTCGGGTAAAAATATATTGATGAAATTATTATATGATTTACTCATCTTCTGACCGTCAATACCTGGCACAATCATCACCGCTTCATCTATTTTGGCCTGTGGCACAACAAACACCTCTCCCATTTTATGATTTACCTTTTCGGCTATATCCCTAGCCATTTCAAGGTGCTGAAGCTGATCTTTACCAACAGGAACCAAATTAGCATCATATAAAATAATATCGGCAGTCATTAGTACTGGATAGGTAAATAAGCCAGCATTTACATCCGCCAAACGCTCCGATTTATCCTTAAACGAATGCGCATTCGCAAGCATTGGAAATGGCGTAAAACAATTTAAATACCATGTAAGTTCGCACACTTCAGGCACATCGCTTTGGCGGTAAAACACATTTTTATCGGTATCAAAGCCAAATGCCAACCACGTTGCAGCAACAGCATCAGTGCTATTTTTCAAAAATTCTGCATCCTTAATAGTTGTTAATGAATGTAAATCGGCAATAAAAAAGAAGGAATCGTTTTCTGCTTTTTTCGACAATTCAATTGCTGGCATAATTGCCCCTAAAATGTTTCCAAGATGAGGAATATTTGTGCTTTGAATTCCGGTAAGTATGCGTGCCATATTAGGTATTAGTTGTTAATTATAAAACAAAGATACTGTTTATTTAAAAGTTAGCGAAACAACTATTTTTTCAGTAGCTCCGGCATTCGATTCTACATAATGTTTTGCTACTAGTGAGGCTTTTTGCAAAGCATCTGTATCAGTCAATAGAGCGATTACTTTTTTAAACTCAGGAGCATTAACAACTGAAAATGCACCACCTTTTTTTATCAACTCTTTGGCTTCATTAAATTTTTGGTAATTAGGGCCAAACACAACAGGTAAACCAAATGTAGCCGCCTCTAAAATATTGTGTATGCCTTTACCAAAACCACCACCAATAAAGGCAAGAGTTCCATATTGATACAAAGATGAAAGCATACCAACATTGTCAATTATCAACACCTCTGCATTGAAATCCATTTGTTGATTTAATTGTGAATAACGAAGAGTTTTCACAGGTGAATAATTTGACTCTTTAATTTTTTGAATAACCGATTGAATATTTTTTTCTGTTACTTCATGCGGTGCAATAATTAACTTGTAATCACTAACATTTACAGCACTTAATACATCTATATCAGCATCCCAAGTACTACCCGCAACAATTACTTTTTTACTATTAACAAATTGTTTTATAAAATTAATTCCTTTTACATTTTTAGATATTTCCAACACTCTATCAAACCGTGTATCGCCAGCAACAGTAGTGTTTGTATAACCAATATCATTCAACAATTTTTCAGAAGCACTATCTTGCAAATAAAAATAAGTAAAGGCGGAAAGCTGCTTTCTAAACCAGCTTCCATACGATTTAAAAAAATAATGATTTGCTCTAAAAACACCAGAAACTAAATAGGTTGGTACATTTTGTTTTTTTAGTTCATTCAAATAATTGAACCAAAATTCATACTTCACAAAAATAGCGACATTGGGTTTTACTAAACGCACAAATAGTTGAGCAGCATCGGGTGTATCAAGCGGTAAATAATATATATAATCTGCTTGATTGTAATTTTTTCGAATTTCAAAGCCCGATGGCGAAAAAAAAGTAAGCAATATTTTTACTCCTACTTTTTCTTTTTTTATTTTTTCAATAATTGGTCGCCCCTGTTCAAACTCGCCAAGAGAAGCACAATGCACCCACACTAAAACTTCGTTAGTTATGCGATTTTTAAAATCCAATTCAAGCTTATGAAAAATGTTTTTTCTGCCACTAACCCACAATCCTGCTTTTTTATTAAATAGCGAAGCTATTCTTATTGCAAGCCCGTATAGATAAACAAAAATGTTGTAAAAAAAATTCATTGATTAATAGTTGACAAACACCCTAATAAATATAAAATTCCTGAGGTGCTTTTTTGTACAATGGCAATATCCATGCTATTTTTCCGCCATAAAACATATCTAATCTTTTTTGAGTATCCTGTTTCATCAAATCGTAATCGTAACTTCTGCGACTTTGTGTAAAACCCTGCATAAATTCTAAACCAACATAAAAATTCAAAAGCCTATTGTTGCTCAAATACAAATAACCTATATTCTCCGATAACAACAGCCCATTTGTTAAGCGATCATACCCTTTTTTATATTCTTTATCTAACTGAGGTACATTGTTTCCAATAGTTTCTATTCGTATTTTATGTTGTAAAAAACCAACACCCACATTGGCAACAAGGCCCGAATTAAGATTTGGCTTACCTAAAGCAAATAGTCGGCCTGCTGTAACAGAAAATGTTATTCCTCGCTCGTACAGTCGAATATCAGCAAATTCTCCATTTCTATTGATGATATTTCCATCAGCATTTTTTATACTATCAAAAATGCTCGTTTCTTTAATATCTTTTCCAAAAAAATAACTACCATTTACACCAAACATCCATTGTTTTTTTGTTTTATAATCAACACTCAATTGTAAGGATGAATTATGACCAAAACGTTTTGCCAAATCGCCTCCTGGCACATAGTAACCATAAGAAATGCCAACCAAAGGCGTAGCAATAGATGAATCTTTGATACTAACCTGCGCAATGGCAACTAAAGAGAAAAAATAAAAAATAAAAAACAAAAAAGAGTATCGCATATAAATCATAAAAGAGGTGCTAATATACATTAAATTTATGGCTAATTCTAAGCCTTAAACGTTAGTTACATTCGTTTATTTTAATTATATTCGCATTTCTAATAAACAAGGTATAAAAATGGAAAAAGTAGCAAAGAAAATCCAAATGGTTGACTTAAAAAGTCAATACGAAAAAATTAAAAACGAAGTTGATTCGGCTATTCAAAATGTTATCAATACTACAACATTTATAAATGGTCCGGAAGTAAAAGCATTTCAGGCCGATTTAGAAAAATATTTAAACGTAAAACATGTTATCCCTTGTGCAAACGGAACAGATGCCTTACAAATTGCAATGATGGCATTGGATTTAAAACCGGGAGATGAAGTTATTACAGCCGATTTTACTTATGTTGCTACAGCAGAAGTAATTGGCTTACTAGGCTTAAAGCCTGTACTTGTTGATGTTATTCCTGATACATTTGATATTGATGTAACGGCTATTGAAAAAGCAATTACTCCTAAAACAAAAGCAATTGTTCCCGTGCATTTATTTGGTCAATGTGCCAATATGGAAGCAATAATGGCACTTGCTAAAAACCACAATTTATATGTTATTGAAGATACAGCACAAGCTATTGGTGCTGATTATTTTTACAAAGACGGTTCAAAGAAAAAGGCAGGAACAATAGGAACAATAGGTTGTACCTCATTTTTTCCTTCTAAAAATTTAGGTTGCTATGGCGATGGTGGAGCATTGTTTACCAACGATGATGCATTAGCCGCAAAAATCAGAATGATTGCTAATCACGGACAATCAGTACAATACGTGCACGATTCAATTGGTGTAAACTCTCGTTTAGATAGTATACAAGCAGCTATTTTGCGTGTTAAATTACGCGATTTGGATAATTACGCTAAAGCACGAAATACCGTTGCAAACTACTACGATAAAGCATTTGCAAATCATCCCAAAATTAAAACACCTGCTCGTGCAAGCTTTTCAAACCACGTGTTTCATCAATACACCTTACAATTAAACGGAGTTGACAGAGCTGCTTTAAAAGATTATTTAGCATCGAAAGAAATTCCAGCAATGGTATATTACCCTATTCCATTGCACATGCAAAAAGCTTATATCAACCCACGCTACAAAGCAGGCGATTTTCCTGTAACCGAAAAACTTTGTGCTTCCGTTATTTCATTACCAATGCACACCGAGTTGGAAGAAGAAACCTTGAAATACATTACAGATAGTGTATTGGAATTTGTTAAATAAATTTTTGATTTGTTGAATTTTAGATTTATTGAGTTTATAAACGGAATAAATCTTAAACCTTAAATCTTAAGTATTAAATCTTTAAAAATGAATATAGCAGTAGTAGGAACGGGTTATGTAGGTTTAGTAACAGGTACATGTTTGGCCGAAACCGGAAATCATGTAATATGTGTTGATATCAACGCTGACAAGGTTCAAAAAATGCAGGCAGGTATTGTACCTATTTATGAGCCGCATTTAGATGCCTTGTTCGAACGCAACATTAAACAAGGGCGCCTAACATTTACAACCAACTTAGCAGAGGCGATTGAAAAAGCTAAAATTATTTTTCTAGCCTTACCAACGCCTCCAGGCGAAGATGGATCGGCTGATTTAAGCTATATATTAGGCGTATCTAAAGATTTAGGAAAGCTAATAAAAGATTATAAAGTTATTGTTGATAAAAGTACCGTTCCTGTAGGGACTGCAGAAAAAGTGCAAAAAGCAATTGCTGAAAATTTGCCCAAAGATGCTATAGCTAAAGAGTTGTTTGATGTAGTTTCCAACCCTGAATTTTTACGTGAAGGATTTGCTGTTGACGACTTTATGAAACCCGACCGAGTGGTTATTGGAACCAGTTCAGAAAAGGCACGTAAACTTATGGAAGATCTTTACAGACCTTATGTGCGTCAAGGCAATCCAATCATATTTATGGATGAACGTTCTGCAGAGCTTACCAAATATGCTGCAAATGCGTTTTTGGCAACAAAAATTACGTTCATGAATGAAATTGCTAACCTGTGCGAAAAATTAGGAGCGGATGTAGATGCTGTACGTATTGGTATTGGTTCGGATGAACGAATCGGAAAACGTTTTTTATTTCCAGGCATTGGTTATGGTGGGAGTTGTTTTCCAAAAGATGTTCAAGCACTAGCAAAATCGGCACATGAAGTAAGCTACGATTTTAAAATTTTAGATGCGGTAATGGACATTAACAACAAACAAAAAACCATTATTGTACCTAAAATAAAAAAACACTTCAACAACGATTTAAAAAATAAAAAAATTGCATTGTGGGGATTGGCATTCAAACCTGATACTGATGATATACGCGAAGCACCTGCATTGTACATTATTGAAGCCCTTTTAAAAGAAGGCGTTACAATTAGTGCTTACGACCCCGAAGCTATGCACAATGTAAGAAATGTAGTAGGCGATAAAATCACCTACGCAATGGACGAATACGATGCCTTGCGTGATGCAGATGCTTTATTAATTGCCACAGAATGGAGTGTTTTCAGAACTCCGGATTTTGAAAAAATGGCTTCATTGTTAAAAAACAAAACAATTTTTGACGGACGCAATTTGTACGGTATCCAACAAATGAAAGAGCTAGGGTTTGATTATTATAGTATTGGAAGAGGAAACAATTAATTGGTTTATAAAAAGTAAAGAAGTGAAAAACAAACGAATTTTAATAACGGGTGCAGCAGGCTTTTTAGGCTCCCATTTGTGCGACAGATTTATAAAAGAAGGGTATTATGTTATTGGTATGGATAACCTTATTACTGGTGACATTAAAAATATTGAACATTTGATGAAGCTAGAAAATTTCGAATTCTATCATCACGATGTTTCAAAGTTTGTTTATGTACCAGGCGAACTGGATTATATCTTACATTTTGCATCACCAGCATCACCTATCGACTATTTAAAAATTCCTATTCAAACATTAAAAGTTAGTTCACTTGGCACTCACAACCTGCTTGGACTTGCTAAAGCTAAAAAAGCACGAATATTGGTAGCATCTACCTCCGAAGTATATGGCGACCCATTGATACACCCGCAAACAGAAGAATATTGGGGCAATGTAAACCCTGTTGGTCCACGTGGAGTATATGATGAAGCAAAACGCTTTATGGAAGCGATGACCATGGCTTACCATACCTATCACGGAGTAGAAACGCGTATAATACGAATTTTTAATACTTACGGACCTCGTATGCGCCTAAATGATGGACGTGTGTTGCCTGCATTTATTGGTCAGGCATTACGTGGCGAAGACCTTACCATGTTTGGCGATGGCTCACAAACGCGCTCATTTTGCTATGTTGATGATTTAGTAGAAGGTATTTACCGACTATTGATGAGCGACTATGTACAACCTGTAAACATTGGCAATCCACAAGAAATTACCATTAGAGAATTTGCTGAAGAAATTATTAAATTGACAGGAACTTCTCAAAAAATAATCTCAAAACCGCTTCCTCAAGATGACCCTAAACAACGCAAACCAGACATTACAAAAGCGCGTGAAATTTTAGGATGGGAACCAAAAGTAAACCGTGCCGAAGGATTAAAAATCACTTACGAATACTTTAAAAATCTTTCTAAAGAAGAGTTATATAAAACCGCTCATCGATTTGACTAATACAAAACTTAATTACATTTAAAACAATTAAGATAAAACACTGGTGCTGTAGTATTTTTACTGCACCAGTGTTACTGTACCCCTGTATTTATGCCTATTTGATTTAAAATCTGTTACCGTTATTTTATACACATAAACATCCGACTTCGACATTTCCGAACCACCATTTACTCTGCCATCCCAAGGTTTATCTATATCATTGGTTTTGTAAACCAACTCACCCCATCTATCAAAAATTAGCATTTCGTATTCTTCTATAAATACTCCTTTTCCTGAAAAATTATCATTAATTCCATCATCATTGGGCGTAAACGCATTGGGCACATAAAATGCAAAATCTGGCTCAACAACAACTAAACCATCAGCTATATCCACACAACCATACTGGTTTGTAACTGTTAAATTTATTATATAATGACCAGTATCACTATATACTATGGGAGCAGGATTGTTAACAGATGATAATACCCCATTACCAAACGCCCAAGACCACGTTGTGGCACCAACCGAATTATCAAGCACCTGCACGATAGGATCTATAATTGTAGTAACACTTGGAGTAACAATAAACGCTGCTTCGGGTTTTGGATACACCGTTATTAAATTTGATTTAGTAAGAGTACTAACACAACCATTATTTGAAGTTACTATTAATGTTACATCATAATTATTTGCCAGAGTGCTATCAATTGCTTCATAACAATGATACAATTCAGAAGAACTACTTACAGGAGTGCCATCGCCAACACTCCATGATGATTGGGTATTAGAGCCAACAGGAATAAGTGATAAATCCTGAAACGTAACACATAGTGGTTCGCAACCAATAGAATCACTAGTTGCAAAAGCAACGTAAGGAAGATGATACACTTCAGAATTATTCGCAATTGAATCAATACATCCAAAAGATGATACATTGGTAAGTTGCACATTATAAATTCCTGCATTAGCGTACATGTGACTTGGATATTGTTGATTACTTGTATTCCCATCACCAAAATCCCAATTCCAATCTTGAATAACATCCATAAACGGAATGGTTGACTGTCCATTAAAAAACATAGAATCGCCATTGCATACATTTGTAGTATTAAACGCTGGTAATGGCAGCGGATGCACTATTGCATTTTTAACTATGGTATCCACACAACCATTGTCAGAATTTACAACAAGTGTAGTTGCAAAGATTCCTGCGCTATTATAAATGTAACTAGGATTTTGAATTAAACTTGTTCCATTATCATCACCAAAGCTCCAAGTCCAACTAATGATATTACCCAACGAAAGTGTTGATGTATTTGTAAACACAACAGTATCGAACAAACAAATTTCAGTAGCATTAAAATTAGCAACGGGTAATGGGTTAATAATTAACTGAATACTATCTAAAACCGACTGAGCACAAGCAGATGCGCTGCTTTCTGAAACAGTTATAAGTTTATAAACAAGCGTATCAACACTATTTGTGGGTACCGAAAGACCCACCACATTAGTACCATTTGAACTAATTGCTGTTTGAATTGAACCACTATCAATTTGATATAAAAATGTATATGGCGAAACTCCGTTTTCTCCCGTAAACGTAATCATTGGCGATGAAGCATTCATACATAATTCAACAGCGCTAGCAGTAATAGTTGCTGTAGGCAATTCTTTTACCGTAACAATAGCACTTGCTGATTGCATGTTTACACATGTTGTAATGCTACTGTCCATAACACTAATCAGCGCATACGTATAAACACCAGCTACTGCTGTAGGCACTGTAATTGTTGCGGTATCGCCAATAGTAACCAATGGTATTTGAGCAACTGAATTTATGCTATATAAAACGGTATAAGGAGGCGTTCCTCCTGAAGCAACAAAAGTGATTATTGGTTCAGCATCATTTTTACACACATCAACAGTTCCCGTTATTGTTGCTGTTGGCAGAGGATTAACAATAACTGTTGCTATGCCATTTTGAATTTGAGTACAGCTTATAGGTTCTGCATCCTCAACACTTAACAACTCGTATATATAGGAGCCCGCAACAGTAGTTGGAGCCCAAACGGTAGCTGTATCGCCATTGGTTGAAACAACCGAAAGTGGTGTCCCATTATTTATTCGGTAATTAAATGTATATGGAGGTGTACCATTTGCACCAATAAAAGTAATACTAGGCGTGTTAGAATACTGACAAACACTTGTATCACCTGCTATAATTGCCGTAGGAAGTGGCTTTATAACAACCGTTGCTACAGAATTTTGCAACTGAAAACACTGTAAGCTACTTGATTCTTTTACTTCAATTAGAGCATACACAATTGTATCAGTAGTTGTAGTTGGAACAATTACAGAAACCGTATCGTTATCATTTACTGTTGTAACCTGGTTCGTATCGTTATTAACTGTATATACAAACGTATAAGGAGGGGTAGCTCCTGCTCCTGTAAACAAAATTAAAGGAGGAGCAGCATCTTTACAAACAACGGTTGAGCCACTTATTGTAGCTGTAGGCAATGGATTTATTGTTACAAAAACACTATCAGTACTATTACACCCCAAAGCGCCTGTTGTAACAAAATAAAGCGTAGTATCAGCATCTCCCATATCAACTAAAGGATTAGCAATGGTTACATCACTTAATCCATTTGATGGCGACCAACTATAAGTATAACCGATGGTAGTAGAAGTACCTATTGTATCAAAACCCGTATAAGCACAAGTATTAATTGTCGTTCCAGCATCTGAAATAGGAAGTGGATTAACGGTAATACTTATCGTATCTCTAGCAGTACAACCCATACGACTTACGGTTACAGTATATGAAGTAACTACTGGCAAAGTTGTATTATTAGAAGCTGTGAGTATTGGATTGGAAATATTTGCTGCACTCAAACCAGTTACTGGCAACCAACTATAAGAATATCCAGTAACAGGTAAGCTACCAATTGTAAGGGTATTGCCGTGGCACAAAACAGAATCCACACCCATCAAATTTAGTTTAGGATTTATTAAAATTTGTGAGGGGTTGCACACACAAGGATTTGAAGCACTTTGTATCGCTGCTATTATAGCACAGGCATTACCCGCTTGAACATTGAATGTTTGAGAGTAATGTAATGTACTATTATTGGTAATGACTAAAGTATCTTGCGTAATAAACACATCGTTACTACTATATACTCCATCAGCGTTAGCATCATAATAAAATTGAAGAATAGAATTTGCCCCAGAAGAAATAGCTTCGCCTGTATTGGTAATATCAATATTTACAGTAACTGTTTCTCCTGAGGGCGCATTAACTATAGATGTAGCACTTGCGTTACTCAACGATAAATAGGCTTTATAAGTGAACACTGATAATGCAGTATCACCTGTGGCAATATTAATACCGCAATTTGTACCCGATTGGGTACATAAAACATTGGTAGAGCTTGTTGTGCGTGCTTCAAACTGACTAATATCGCAAGATAACAACGATGGATTTCCACTATAGCTAAAAGCAAAAACCGAACTATCGCCAGCAGCCACACCAACTGGAAGTTTCCATCCTAAATATTGGCTATTATTTAAATTATATTGATTAGGAATACCTGATAATGGTGGATTATGCGCCCCTACAAAAGATCCATTCACAAAAGTTACACCAGGGGGTAATTGCAAGTAAATAGAGTCGGTAACACTAAAACTAAGCGGACCTAAATTTTTAACGGAAACATTCATTACCGAATTATCGGCACAAGGAGAAATATAGGTAGTTGCTAATTTTATAGCTGTAGTATATGGAGGTGTAGCACCTGTTATACCCAACTGGCTTGACAGAGCAACCTCTTGACCAGTTTGCATACCACAAGCTGCTATCCCTTGCAAATTAAATGCAATAGTACTTCCTGAAGTGTAACCACAATTGGTGGTTACATTAAAAATAATTTTAAACTTATTTAATGTATTTTGAATAATTCCTTTCAAACCATCCTTACCAATAGTTGTATCAGCCAACGAAACATTCCATCGCCAAGTAGTACCACTAACCAAAACAGGATCACCAATACTTACATATGGATTAGTAAGCGGATAACTCATTTGAGAACTACCAGGTACAATGCTAACACCTGCAGGTAAAATAGCAGTAAGTGTTACTTGATATGCTGTACCAAGCTGAACATTTACGCCTTCTACAATGTAACCAGCAGTATCACAAAGCTCTATTGTGCTTGATGGTGCAGTAACATTAACTACAAGTGCGGGCATTAACGGAGTTAATGATAATTTTATAGATTTTGGATTGCATGGATACGTTTGCACTGTAGTAGGGTAGCCATCGCTACAGTTCCAACCACTATATACAATTATACTATCTTTTAAGCAAGATGTAAAATTTGCTTTTATTTTGAAATTACGAACTCCTGTAGCATTAACAGTTCCTACTTGAAAAATTTCTCCAGCAGGAGTAATTGACATATTATTTTCTACGTCAAAAACTTCAACAATACTAATTCCTGAAATTTCGGGAATACCCAACCAAGTATTGATAGCATTGGAATTATTTGACAAATTAGAAATACTTACTTCCCAGGTAACCAAAGAATCGGGAGCGTTTATAGATGGTAGAGTTGATTGTAAAAATAAATGCGGAGCCTCATAAGTAATAGAATCTTGATTAACAGTAACTGTTGTAGAAGCACTTCCGGTACCAGTAAGATAAGATGTTGGTGCAAACAACCAACTATCTTTTATAGGTTGAGCAATAGTTGGTGTTACTTCGCACGAAGGCTGAAGAATAACTTGCAAAGTACCATGAAAACCATCATCACTTAAAGGAATTGTACCACCATAACCCTGAAAATATTGCTCTACGTTAAAAACAAGCGTATCAGAATTAGGGTTAACGGGAGTTATAGACTGCCAAGCGGGTGGCGTTGGATTGGTTGTTGTTACAAGAGTACCCGAAGTTCGGAGTTGATTAAATTGTGCAGAAACAAAATTATAACCATCAGGAACTATTTTTGTAAAGGTTTTTATATGTGCCCAATTCCTGTATTCGAAAGGAAACAAATTTCCACCGGCATAATTATTACAACACTGGCCAATGCTTAAATAATAATTTTGATTTATAGTAATATCGTTACAAGATTGAACAACGTAATCATCTGGACCATGATTGGTATAATAATAACCTATAAGCGTTGTATTTCCATTATAGTTAGCACATTGAAATTTATTTGCTGCCAATGTTGGATTAGGAATATCGCTCATAAAGTATTCATTAGTTGAATAACAGTTTATTGGAGTAGCATTCCCAATATTAGATGTTACACGATAACGAGGTTTAAAAACAACCGAATCGTTATTGGAATAGATATAACCATTAGCACAAGCACCAAGTGCGGTTAAGCTTAAATTATAATTAAAGCGTCTTGTACTTCCACTGTTTGTAACCGTTGGAGTAAAAGTATTGCAATTAACAATAGCAACTCCGCCCCTATAAATAGTTAATGAAGCATCAATATATGTTAATCTATTACCGTTTGAAATAGAAGAATATGCATAACAATATTGCCAAGAAGGGTAGGCCAAACTTGTTTTAACAATGCCATTAAAACTACAAGTGATGGTATCTCCAAACAATGCTCTATCTGTTTTTATTTTAGTAAAATCAAGAGTTCCACCAACATCTGGCACACCATTACCGCCACCAGGTTCATTATCTGGTAAGCCATAGCTAGTTCGCTTCATCTCAAAATATCTAAACACCATGCCTTCCGGACATGGACTTGGACAAATAACACTAAGCGATGTGGTTTGACAAGACGGAACTATTGAACATGCGCATGTATTGTTGGGAATATAAGAAGGTTGAACCGTAACCGTACCAGAACTGCCACCACCGCAAGCCGAACAATCAACGGTTGCATTAAATGTTAATTGAGCCTGCAATAAACTCCAAGGAGGTGTAGAACTATAAATAGCAGTAAGCACATTTCCTGTTACAGAAACAGAGCTTGGTGCCCATGTTTGGGTGCCGTTTGAACGGGTAATAAGAAATGTTCCAGGGTCATAAACAATACATGGAGGCAAGGTTACTTCAAACCTCCAATGAGCACCTGGTCCTGCTGGAAAATTATTTTCGTAAATAGAAAACAGAAAGTTGAATGTACCCGTTTGCCCATTGGTAAGTGTAGATGGTGAACCATTATTGTTTACAGCAACTCGCATACGCGAATATTGTCTTCCCCATGCTTCTGGAACAACATAAGAACTTTGACAAATATTCTCATAACTGCCTTTATATCTCCAACCATTAATATCATAGTCACCGGTATTAGTGCAGGCATTATAACAACAGGTGTATGTGTTCCATTTCAAATAAATGGTATCGCCCGCCTCAACTAAAGGAATATTTATTAAAACGCGTCCTTGAGGATTTGTCATACAATTTAAAGGGGCAGTAGCATAGCTTGTAGTAGGTGAAAAATGTGTAAATGTTCCAGCAATACCATTTTTTATTGTAAAACTTGCCGTATCAATATTGGAACCTAGGTTAGCTTGATAACCGCTTCCAGCACCTCCTGTTTGAAAAATATCTAGCTGAACATTAACTGCATTTCCTAAACCATTGTTTATTATTCGTAGTTGCTGAGCGCTTGCATCGCCATTGCCCATACAGGTATTCATAGATGGAGTTGGGCTAAATACTAAATTTGGAATTAAATTAGGAAACACAACATTAGCATTGGATATAGATGATTGACAGTTTTGTGTGTTACACCCCCAATAAGCTTCAAAAGCAGAACCAACAGAAATACAGTTTAAAATATTTACCGTTTCACAAATAACAATGCTTTCTCCGTTCTCAAACAAAGTATCTCCATCGCCTATAGTAGTGAAGTTTGCTCCTGTTAAAGTAATTGTTTCATTGTTTCCATTGGTTAACCAACTGCCTATACTTACAGCAGTTACATCTAAACCAGATCCATGATTATCCGTTAAGGTGAATTGATGAAGCTCGCCAAAACCACCATTTGTAACGGTAACACAACGATTATAGGTATCGCCAATAGCACCAACATACGACTGATTAGTAAAATTAGATATTGAAATATTAGGTTGCCTTACAATATAACTAGATGTAGTGTGTTGATCAAAGGTAAAATTTGAGTTTGCTGTATAATTTACCCTTACCTTATTTTCGGGAATTCCACCACCAGAAAGAAATGCAAGCACATTACAAGTTGCAGCCGCTTTAAACGAAATATTCAAATATGTTAACGTAGGAATACTAGGCAACAGAAATGTTGGCTGGCTAGGCGCTGAAATATTTAATTCAGAAACACCAGTACCAGTTATCGTTCCCTGTTGATATTCAATACCCACAGGCAATGTAAGCTTCAAGGTATCATTAGTGAGCAAAAAAGGAGATGGATTATAAATAGAAATAGTAAATGTTTTTGCTTCGCTACAAACTGTAAGCTGACTGGGTACAGTGCTATTAATAGTAATCATATTACCCTGAGCAAAGGAAAACTGGAATAAAAAAACGAAAAGATATAGTAAAAATGCCCTCATTCTTTTCTGTTAGTGATTAACAATTAACATCTGTTTAAACACAGATGTTATATACGCTCAATTGGTTGCATTACAATAAAAAAACGATAGAAAAAAAACGTTTATTTTACTGGTTATCAAACAAATATAACCAATTAGAACAAAAAAAGCAATAGGAATAAACAATAGACGAAAGCACTTAAAACGCACACAAACAAAGAATTAATAAGGATGAATTAAATCTCTCTCACCATTAAACTATCGGCATATTGAAGTAGTATATTTTTATCACCAACAGTTGATGAAAGCTTGTTGTATTCATCTAGGGCCAAATTATACAGACGTTGCATTTCGGTTCGGGCCAATTGGGGAATGTTCAAAAAATTGAAAATATTGGTAACAGCTTCTACTTTCTCTTGGGGGTTAAATTCTGGCGCGTGAATCCATTGATTCAACTCTTCTTTTAAATGCCTATTATTCTCAGCTAAATCAAGCGCTTTTAACAATAAAAATGTTTTTTTGTTTGATACAATATCTCCACCTTGTTGTTTTCCAAACTTTTCGGCATTTGCATATACATCCAAAATGTCGTCTTGTAGCTGAAATGCGATGCCAATGTGTTTTCCAAAATTATATAAATGTAGCGCATCCTCGCTACTAGCACCAGCAATTACAGCACCCATTTGAAGGCTTGCACCTAACAAAACAGCTGTTTTAAGCTCAATCATTTTTAAGTATTGGGGGATGGATACTTTGTTTTGTTTTTCGTAATTCATATCCAACTGCTGTCCTTCGCACACCTTTATTGCTGTTTCGCTAAAAATATTGAGAAGCGTGGGCAGCTTTTCTGAATTGGTTTTGCATAGCTCTTGGTAGGCTTTAACAAGCATAGCATCACCACTAAGAATCGCAATATTTTCGTTCCATTTTTTGTGTACAGTACTTTTATTTCTTCTCAAAGGGGCTTTATCCATGATATCGTCATGAATGAGGCTAAAATTGTGAAACAACTCTATTGCAATAGCAGCAGGGATAGCATTTTCAATAGTATTACTAAACAATTGATGACCAGCTAAAACTAACACTGGTCGTAATCGCTTGCCACCTAAGGACACGATGTATTCCATAGGCTCATAAAGCTCTTTGGGATGAGTACCGTATTTTTTTTCTTTGAGCGCTTGCTCTATCAGTTGCTGGTAGTGGATTATGGAGTTCAATTGGTTACAGATAAACTAATTTTTACGAATTTACGAAACGGTTTGATTACGGATAAACGAATGGTTACGAATCTACGAAACTGTTGTGGTTGTTATATTGTTAAACTGTTTAATTGTTTGCTCTACAAAATACTAATTTATACTAATTTGCGAATCAATCAATTATTAAAACCTAAACACTAAAAATTAAAAACTACTAACAACGAACTACAAACTCCTAACTAACAGCAAGTTTCATCAGATAATCGCCATAACCGCTTTTCATTAATGGAGTAGCAAGTGTTTTTAGCTGTTCTTTATTGATAAAATTCATGCGATAGGCAACTTCTTCAATACAACCAATGCGAAGACCTTGGCGCTCTTCAATTACTTGAACAAACTGACCGGCCTGCATCAAGGATGCAAATGTACCCGTATCTAACCAGGCAGTGCCTCTATCCATAATACCTACTTTTAATTTTCCTTGTTGTAAGTAATGTTTATTTACATCTGTAATTTCATACTCTCCTCTGGCACTAGGTTTGAGATTTTTAGCAATTTGAATAACACTGTTATCATAAAAATACAAACCAGGAACTGCATAATTTGATTTAGGTTGTTTTGGTTTTTCTTCAATAGAAACCGCATTGCCTTCTGCATCAAATTCAACAACACCATAGCGTTCAGGGTCAGAAACGTGATATGCAAACACCACTCCTCCTTCAGGATTTTGGTGTTGTTGTAACAAACGACCAAGGCCTGCACCATAAAAAATATTATCGCCTAATACGAGGGCAACTTTATCGTTGCCAATAAATTTTTCGCCAATAACAAAAGCTTGAGCAAGTCCGTTAGGTACTTCTTGCACAGCGTAAGAAAATTTACATCCTAAATTTTTACCATCACCCAACAAACGCTCAAAATGAGGCAAATCATGTGGTGTAGAAATGATTAATATTTCAGAAATTCCTGCCATCATCAATACCGATAGCGGATAATATATCATTGGTTTATCGTAAACGGGCATTAACTGCTTGCTTACAGCGAGTGTTAAGGGATGTAAGCGGGTTCCCGAACCTCCAGCTAAAATTATTCCTTTCATAGAATGTATATTAAAAATTAAAAACTTAATTACCCGAAGTTAAGAATAAGAATTAAAGTGGCAAAATTAGTCTGGCTATTTAAATCATCGAAAAAAGTGGCTTCGACAGGAATCGAACCTGTATCAAAAGTTTAGGAAACTTCTATTCTATCCATTGAACTACGATGCCAATATTTTACTTGAGAAATACAAAAATACACTTTTTTTAGCACGTTTTTTCAAGCATTTTTATTGAAATAATAGCATAATAAAAATAATAGCTCAATGCTATTAGCAAAAACGTGTGTTTGTTTTTAACTTTGTAGACAAATTACGTTTCTATTGAAACCATTTATCGCCATAGTATTAGCTTCAGTTATTTTGTTTCAATCGGCAAGCAAGCTTGCTGTTGTTATTAATTATGAGTTAAACAAAGGATTGATTATTGCCAAGTTTTGCGAAAACAAAACAAAACCTAAAATGCGCTGCAATGGTAAATGTCACTTAAAAAAACAGCTCCAGAAAGAAGATAAAAAAGAAAAACAACAAAATACTGTTAAAGAAAAATCCGAAAATCAGTTTTTTAACGAATATCTTTTAGGCGTAACAGAACAACACTTAATTGCAAAAAAAGAACACTATTTTTCAACTTTTTTAAAACCTTATTCAACCTATTTACTTTCTGTTTTTCACCCTCCACCAATAAGTGTTGTTTAATTTTTATTACTGGTAAATGGCTCTTTTAATAAAAGAACCTATACACTTATTTTTATTTATCTATAAAACAGAAAACAATGAAAACTATAAAATTATTTTCAGCTATAGCTCTATTCAGCTTAATCACAGTTATTTCTTCATGTAAAAAAGACCCCAAAGAAGAACCCACTCCAACAGCAACAACAGGTTCGGTAGCATTGCATTTTGAAAACATGGTAGGCGATAGTGCCTTGGTATTAAACACGTCAATGTATGTGAATGCAAATAACGATACATTTAACGTTAGTAAATTCAATTATTACATATCAAATATTAAATTAACACGAAGTGATTTATCTGTATATACAGAAACAGAAAGTTATCATTTGCTAGAAGCAGAAGATATGGAATCATTAGAATTTGTGTTAAACAATGTGCCTGTTGGTGATTATATTGGCATACAATTTACAATTGGTGTAGATAGCATTCGCAATGTATCGGGTGCTCAAACGGGAGCGCTAGACCCAGCAAATGGGATGTTTTGGAGCTGGAGCAGCGGTTATATTATGACCAAATTTGAAGGAACATCGCCTCAATCAACAGCAATGGATGGGATGCTAATGTATCACGTGGGAGGTTTTTCGGGAGTTAATTCAACATTAAAAACAGTTTCACCCTCGTTTAATTCGGAAGTAGCAACAGTTTCTGCAACGGCAACACCTGAAATACATTTAAAAGCTGATTTATTAGAGTGGTTTACAACACCTACCAATATTAGCTTTTCAACATTAAGCACAATACATATGCCAGGCGCAAATGCAAAAACAGTTGCCGATAATTATGCCGACATGTTTTCTGTAGAGCACATTCACCACTAAGAAATCTAATTTAATTTTCAGTAAATCGGAATTACCAATAAATATACCTTATTGGTAATAAGGTTCATTTATTTTTTACAATTACATACTTGTATATTTTTATTGCTAATGAAAAAAACAATCACAATAGCATTGCTATTAAACACGTATATACTTATTGCGTGTGATGTTTGTGGCAGTTTTATGGGAATTACTCCGTACGACAATCAAAGCTCAATTACACTAATGTATAGATACAAAAGTTTTAATGGGTATGGAAATTCGGGGCAAAGCAACCATTTATTCCCGCATCATTTAAAAACAACACCTACTGAATCTACATCAATATTAAACAAGCTCAACAATTCATCAACATTACGACACGGAAGTACGCATACTACAAACAACACTACGCCATTAACACAACGCGATTATGAAATATATACTACGCTAGAAATGCGCGCAAAATACTTTATCCACAAACGCATTGAACTGATTGCAATAGTTCCATTGATAATAAATAGTAGCAGAATAAACAAAAACACTCAACAAATAAAAGGAATTGGCGACATTACAGCTTTTGCCGCTTACCATTTAGTTAGTAAAATAATGGCCGAAAATTTTCAACACCGACTCATTATTGGTGCGGGTTTAAAACTACCTGTAGGAAACTATTATGCGAAAGATGAAAACGAAAAGCGTTATGACTTTTTGATTCAACCAGGCACAGGAAGTATTGATTATATGGGCTATGCAAACTATATTTTGGGTTATAAAAAACTTGGCCTAAGTATTAATTCGTCTTATAAAATAAATGGAACCAACTACTACAACGAACGGATAGCAAATAGCACTACAAATTATTTGAACTTGTTTTACAAGTTTCGTCAGGATAAAAATTTAAAGCTTATACCCTCAATACAACTGTATCATGAATACACGAAAGGACTGTTTATCAACAACACTTATCAAGCAGAAACCACAATGAATGTTGCTACGGGAGGAGTTGGACTAGATATTTTCTATAACAACATTTCTATAAACTCATCTTTTCAACTACCCGTTTACGAAAAAAAATCGAGTTTCAACCTTGAAATGTGCGGAAGGTTTATGATTGGTTTAACATACAATTTTAATCAAAAAAAATATTTGATGGGGTCAAAAAGCAAACAAAAATAAAAACGATTTATAATTGTTACTCCACTCGTTTCAAATGAAGCTCCTTTGGTGGTGCAATTATCAAAGGCATTTTTTCAACAGTAACAGAGCTAGTGTCTAATCCAAATGCTTTTTCTTCTGATAACCCTAAATGCTTCAGAAACGCATATATATCCAAAATTATTTTTTCATAAAACGGCAATTCATTATCAAATGATACAAATTTTTCGATAACAACGAATCTAAAATCGCCAATAATGTTATTTTTATTTAATGATGCATAACGGCTTCGAATATCTACTTCTTTACGGTTTACCATATCTTCAACAACTTTTCTAAACATCAAGTTGATACGAGGTGCGACACGGAATCCTAATGTAAAATCAACCCTTATTACATCGTCATGTATGAATTCACTTACCTTATATTCCATACGGTATGGCTCATCTACCACATCTACATGCAAAAACCAATAAATATCAGCACGTTTGGGCTGTTTTTGAGTAATGGAATAGATAATTTTTGACTCTATCTGTTCCCTATCGTTTGCGCTAGTAAGAAACACCAAATGCGTGGCATATTTAGAAACGGTTAAATCGCGGCTCAAATCCTCCAATACAGGCAAATATTCGGCCAGTTGAACAAATTCAACGTATCGATTTCTAATTTTACGAGCATTGTACCACACCAACATAACTCCTATTAAAATGCTTGCCATAAATAATGTTATCCAACCACCATGTGCAAACTTATGAAGATTAGCAATTAAAAATGATGATTCTATTGTAATGTATGTTAATAAACACAACCCTATCAATATTTTGTTATAACGTCTGATAATCATAAAATACGTTAACAAAGTAGTAGTCATTAACATGGTAAGCACTATTGCTAAACCATAAGCAGCCTCCATACCTGACGACTCTTGAAAATAGAGTACAATTGCAATACAACCTGCCAATAGCATCCAATTGAGAGAAGGAATATACAATTGACCTTTTAAATCAGTAGGGTATTTTATTTTTACTTTGGGCCAAAAATTTAATCGAATAGCCTCATTAATTAATGTGAACGAACCACTTATTAAAGCCTGACTAGCCACAACAGCAGCAATGGTAGCTATTGTAATTCCAAACGGAACAAACCACTGTGGCATCATTCCATAAAAAGGATTGGTTGTAAGTGCTTGTCCTTCTTGAGAAATAAGCCACGCACCCTGACCAAAATAGTTTAACAGTAAAGCTGTTTTTACAAACATCCATGAAACATGAATATTTTGTTTTCCACAATGACCTAAATCGGAATACAATGCTTCGGCACCAGTAGTACACAAGAATACTGCACCAAGCACAAGAAAACCTTCAGGATGACCAAACAAAAGCTTGTAAGCGTAGTATGGATTAATAGCGCTTAAAACACTAAAATCCGTAAATATTTGAGTTGCACCCAACACACTTAACATTAAAAACCAGACAAGCATAGCTGGTCCAAAAAACTTTCCAATAAATTTTGTTCCAAATTGCTGAATTGTAAACAAGGCAACAAGTATTGCTATCACAATTGGAATGGTTTGAATTTCTGGATTAACAACTCGCAAACCTTCAATAGCAGATGCAACTGAAATAGGAGGTGTAATTATTCCATCGGCCAACAATGTGCTTCCACCAATTACCGCAGGGTACATCAACCACTTTATTTTTGTTTTTTTCACCAATGCATACAATGCAAATATTCCGCCTTCGCCTTTGTTATCAGCACGCAAGGTGAGAATAACATATTTTACTGTTGTTTGTAAAGTTAGTGTCCAAAAAATACACGACAATGCTCCTAAAATGGTATCGCTTTGTATTAGATTGTTTTCGCCAACAATAGCCTTTAAAACATACAAAGGAGAAGTTCCAATATCTCCAAAAATAATTCCAAGAGTAATTAAGGCTCCTGCAGCGGTAACCTTTTTAAGGTTGTGTGATGATGACATGGTGGGTGTTAATTAAAGTCATTTTATGTGACTTGTTGAAATCAGCTTTGTATTAAGGGCAACAAAAATACGAGTAAAAAGTATTTGTTTTATTAAAAAAGAAAGGAAAAGAATAATATTATAAGAAAATGGTTTTTCAACAGTTCTTAAAAATAAAAATCCCCTTTGGAAATTACCAAAGGGGATTTTTTACAAAGAGTTATACAACTATTTTGCTTCAGGCGTTGCAGTTGTTTCTGATTTAGAAGCTGCTGCTTTACCTTTGCAACAAGCTTTAGTTGCTCCTGCTCCAGAACACGCTTTCGCTTCAGTTTTTTCGCCAGAACAAGCTTTTGCCGACTCGCCACCTTTTTTGCAGCAAGCTTTGTCTTTATCACATTTCTTTTTCTCTTCTTTTTTCTCTTCTCCACCAATGGTAACGGTAGCAGCTTTAGTTAAAGAAGAAACAGTAAGTGCTGAAGAAGCTGCAACAATACCAGAAAATGCGATTAATAAAAATAATTTTTTCATGTTGATTTTATGTTTTTAATGGTTAATTCATTGATTATAACGCCAAAAATACTAAAAATATTTGATTTTACCTTGTGTTTATGACAAAAATCAGGATTTGAACTATTCAAAAGTTGCTATAACTGTTTGTTTTCCAAGCACTTTCTGCTCTAAAGCAACATTTACTTTAACATTTGTTGGCAAAAACAAATCAACACGAGAGCCAAACTTAATAAAGCCAAATTCTTCGCCCTGTATTGCTTTATCCCCTTGTTTGGAGTAGTTGACTATACGCCTAGCCAAAGCGCCTGCAATTTGACGAAACAGCACTTCTTGACCATTTTTATGCTCTACAACAATAGTGGTACGCTCATTATCCGTTGACGATTTTGGGTGCCAAGCCACCAAAAATAAACCTGGGTGATATTTAGAGTATTTTACAACGCCACTTATTGGATAACGATTTACATGCACATTGATAGTCGACATGAAAATAGAAATCTGTAAACGTTTTTGATTAAAATATTCTGTTTCAACCACTTCTTCAATCACCACTACTTTTCCGTCTGCAGGTGCAATAATTTGGTTATCGTTAATCACAAGTGTTCGGCTGGGGCTACGAAAAAACTGAAGAATAGTAATTAATAAAAATGCTGATAATGCGTAACCCAACCACAACACAATGGGATAATTACAACAAAAACTATAAGTTAAGCCATTGATAATTGCAATTACAACAAGTGTGATGAGTAATGATGGAATACCTTCTTTGTGAAATTTCATGTGATTTTTATTATAGATTAATCAATGATTTACAATAAAAATATCGTTTTGTGAATCAAAAGATCCCTCGGCTATGCTCGGGATGACTTACGAAACGAACTTCTATTTTTTATTTTGAGTTCCTTGTTGACGCTCTTTCACCATTTGCTCCAAACGCTGTTGAAACTTAGATACGGGCACAGGTTTCTTTTTGTTTTCTTGAATTTGCGCATGCAATGCATCCGAATCAATTACAAATTTTTGCATAACCCATGTTTGTCCAAACGTAATCATGTTTGCCAAGAAATAATACCAACTCAAGCCTGCGGAATAATTATTTAAGAATCCTAAAAACAAAATTGGCATTAAATACATCATCCATTTCATGCCTGGCATTTGGTTAGACGAACCCATCAATTGACTGTTGCTCCATGTGTACAACAAGGTAGAAGCCGTCATTAACAGGGCAAACAAACTTACGTGATCGCCATACCAAGGCACAGAAAAACCAAAATTATAAACAGAATCATAAGTTGATAAATCGTGCGCCCATAAAAAGGATTGCTGGCGCAACTCGATAGATGCGGGGAAAAAGCTAAACAAGGCAATTAAAATAGGCATTTGAAGTAATACCGGAATACAACCCGCCATTGGATTTACACCTGCTTGTTTGTAAAGCGTCATAGTGGCTTGTTGCTTTTTAATAGGGTCTTGATCTTTGAATTTTTCGTTTAGCTCATCTATTTCGGGCTTCAAAACACGCATTTTTGCTGACGACAACACTGTTTTATAAGCAATTGGCAACAACAATAGTTTTAAAATAATGGTTAAAATAAGAATAATCATTCCGTAGTTTAAACTAAAACCATTCAAAAAGTTAAAAATAGGAATGGTTAAAAAGCGATTTATCCAACCAAATATTTTCCAACCTAAACTAATTTGGCGTTCAAGCTCTAAATCATATTTTTTTAATGTTTTGAAGTGATTTGGTCCAAAGTAAATGCGCATACCATAAGTTTCTGCCGAAGCATGCTTATATGGCATTGACAATGAAGCGGCATATTGTTTTACATAATCTTTAGAGCCTTGTACTGTTTTGGTTTCAATTTCTGACGCTTTTTCAAATTCATTATCTGCAACAATTGCAGTAGTAAAAAACTGTTGTTTAAAACCAATCCATTTTACAGGGTTTTCAAGTACTAATTTTTCTTCATCGGTTTCACTTATTTTATCTACACTTTCTTCTGGCGATTTATAAAAAATGGTAGATGCTGCTTGCTGTGTTTGTATATTTTGCTCTTGTGTAGGCGTTCTCATGCTCCAATTTAGCTTTAAGCTACTATTATTAGCAGCTATTACATCTTGAAGTCCAACCACACTAACGCGGAAACCCACCATGTAATCATCGCCAGTTAAACTATAAACGTACTCAATGTATTTAGCCTTGTTGCCAGCATATAAGCGCAAGGTAATGCTTTTTGAATCTTTACCAGTAACTACAAAATCGGTATCTCCTTCAGGAATAAAATACAGAGAATCAGTACTAAATAATTTTGAATAGGCTGTAAATTGTATATTTTGAGAAGAGGAATCAGGGTTAAATAAAATTAACGGTTTACCTGTATGTGTTTTATAATTTTTTAGCTCAACAGATGCTATTCTACCGCCTTTTGTAAACACAGTTGCCTTTAACAAATCATTTTCAATAACAATGGTTTTATTTTCGCCAACAGCAGCATCGGCAAAAGCACCGTAGGTTTGTTTTAACAACAAGGATTTTACAGAATCACTTACTACGGCCGAAACAAGTGAAGTATCAATAGTAGCTGTAGATGTTGGTGTTACAGCAGCATCAGCTTTTGCTTTGGCAGCTAACTGTTCTACTTGTGCTATAGAATCGCGAATGTGTTGTTGTTTAGCAATTTCTTCTGCTGATGGCTTGGTAAGTATCATCCAACCAATTAAAATACCTGCAATTGCTACTAAACCGATAATCGAATTTTTATCCATGTTATTTATTAAATAAACTTCTTTTTTTAGATGCCGGCAAAGATAACTAATATTTAGATAGACAAATCAGGCAAATTTGTGTTCTCAAAAAGGTGTGGGTAATGCGTTTTTAACTCACTAATGAATAAATCTCGTGGAACATCGTGAAACGTTCCATAATCGTGTAAATATTCCATAAACTGGCCTCCACTTTGGTTATACGACTGAAAAACAGAGTCTTCCCTCCCATTAAATTCCAACGAATCAACATTTAATTTTTCACAAAGTGATTTATTAAACGCAGGTGTTGCCTTTACCCATTTGCCCTCCAAAAATAGTTCGGTGTAGCCGTGAAACACCAACACATTGGTTTTTAATCGTTCTTCTAATTTTTCGGTAGCAATATGATTTTTAACTTTGGCATAACCCAATCTGCTTGGAATACCAACTACACGAGCTACAGCTGCTAACAAACAAGCCTTTTCCACACAATATCCATAATTTCTACCAAGTAAATTGCTTGCTTTCATTGCCTCTTCACTTAAATTAATCGTATAAGGATCGTAATTAAAACCATCACGCACCGCATAATAGAGCTTTACAGCCATTTCGATTGGAGCTGTCGCATTGCCAAGCGCATTTTCTGCGAAGGATATTACTTGCTGAGAATCGCTGTTTACAAATTGTGCGGGCTTTAGATAAATATCATTTAAGTTATTCGTCATTTTTATCAAACGTTAATGAATTAAAAAGACTATCGTTTTCTATTTATTACTCTCACTCAAAAGCTCTAAGCGCCCTTTCCTTTTAATTATATTTTTATAGTCCCACTGAATTTCTCTTGCTTTTTTGAGCCAGCGAATCAAATCCACACTATTAATTTCTTTAGCATCTGTATAAAACAGAGATGCATCCTTGAATTTTTTTCCTTGTACATTTAATTTGTCTTCATCGAAAGATGCACCACTCCAAAACATTAAACGTATTCCTTGTTTTTGTTTGCTATATCCAACAATGGGATTGCCATTTATAAACCAAACGGGATGTGCGTGCCATACCTTAGCTTCTGCTTCAGCAAGTTCGCTTTCAATAATTTTTGATAGAGCATCGCAAATTTTTTTGTCGATTGCTGTTTGGTTGGTGTTGTATTCTTTGATGTCAGGAGCCATTATCAATGTAAAAAAGGTTAATGTTTACAAATAAACCATCTAGTTATTAACAATATCATCTTCGCCAACGAATCCAATATCTTTACGATACATCAACTCTGCATATAACAAATCGTATAGTTCATCAATATTAATTTTGATATTATTTTCAGTTGCTCTTTCTAAAACATATTTATTTATTTCATTTTGATCTATTGTTCTAAGCTCAAAAGCTACGAATGGTTTTCTTTTTTTGTTTTTTTCAAATTCCATGTCAATATAATCTTCCGCCCAGTTAACAAGCATTAGAATTTCGTTATCCGTTAATCTATCATCCAACTCGTAAGAAATATTTTCTCGAATAAACTCTATGGCATCTTCTTCATTATAATCTCCTTCATCATTATTGACAAGCTGTTTAAGTTCAATATATATTGACTGTAAATTATTTTCAAACTCAATATCATCAGTTAATACCCCCCAAATAAAAATCTTTGAAGATGTAATTCTATAATCTCCTCTAAAATATTCAACTATATCGCCTTCATATAAAGGAAATTCATTACGCCCCTCTATCGTTCCATCTTCTTTAAAAATCAACTTTAAAGTTGACTCTTCTTCATTTTCAATTTGAACACAATCAAGTGTTAATTGGTCTTCAAAAGCATTGTTATATGAAAGAGGAGCCGCTTGCGATAATCTTGCAAAGGGGGCATCTCTCCAAATAGAATCCTTAAACTCTTTTAAAGACATGGGAGAATCGCTACCGTCTTCCTGTTCTTGTGCATACCAAAACAAGCCACTTATATTATCAAACGTAATTAATTCTGATTTCATTACCTTACGCTAAAATTTTAATTATTCTAGTTTTTCAAGGAATGGAGTTAAAATTGACTCTTTAAAAACACAATAACTATCTTGAATTTTTTTAATGGAAAAATCTTCGATTTGCAAATATATCTGCTCAATACTATCTTTTTCCTTTTCAGGATGTAGAACAACAACAGTATAATCGTTCAATTTATTTTTAATTTTCTCATAAAAAAACAAATCGTTAATAATACCACCAATTTTCTCTTGGCTATTTTCATTTTCAATAGAAAAATAAAAATAATTATCTACATCTTCGTCCTCTTCCGGTACACAACAAAAATAACCAAAGCGCAACCAAAATTCTTTTGTCAATCCATCTTGTGATTTTTTAATTAAATGAATTCCACTTTCAATCTGAAAAACAGAATCAAAAGATTCGATTTTGATTTTTTTCAAAATATCTTGTGAGATGAACGGTAAAACCAAAAATTCATAAGACTTAATACCAATTTCTAAATTAGAATTTGTATTTAAAGTATCTTTTAAAAATTCGTTCATGTCTACGTAAAAAGACGACAAAAGTTTGGCTACCTTGTTTCCCGTAGTAGACATTACATTTATAATTAATGGCATTTCGTTCAAACATTTTAGGTCTAATTCGTCAAACTGAACTATTTTTTTATTTTTCATAGTTATTGAAAGTATTTGTTAGCAATTTCAAGCGTATTGAGAGAAATTCTTTTTTTGTTTTTTATTTTATTGTGAAGCTCTAGTAACCATTCTTTTCCGTATCTACCATATTGATCATAAATGATGGAGTTTAAAAGTGTTTTATAATCTACAACAATATTATTAGATGTTTCCAGCATGTCTAATATTTCCAATACCAGTTTATAATTTGTTTTAATAAACGGCTTGGTTTCTACACCCTCTTCTTCATTAAGGCTCAATAATATAAAACAAGTTTTATAATTAGAATAGTTTTCTTGAACATAATTTCTATAATTATCCAACTGAGTTACCAACACCCTTCTATCTTCCGAATACTCTTTAATCGCAACATTTGACAAAATTTTATTTTCAATCACGATAATAAATTTGTTTTTGTGATCTTCTATTAACAAATCTATTCTTCCATTTTTTGTATAAAACTCTCTATAAATTTCATAATTAGAATCTAGTATACTTTGTGAAAGTTCTATATCGCTTGTTACCTTTTCAATAAATCTTGACAACACATCACTTCCTGAGCTCCACAACTTATGATGAAACAAATACCTTAAAATATTTGAATGAGAATTTTCTCTATAATCATAGTCCATTAACTCTAACGCTGAAAAAGCAATTTTATTCAAGTTTTCATCCAATAGTTTTTCTGTTTCTTCTAATCTTTTGGGGTATACATTTTCAACAAGTAATTTATAATCGTCTATCAACTTAATGAATGAACTTAGCGTTTCAGGGCTGTTTTTAGAATCACATTTCAAACCTGATTTAAGTCTTTTAAATTCAAATATGACCTTATCAAACCGTTCTAATGTAGAATTATTGATTTGTTTTCGTTCACGAAAAAAATCAACGAGTTCTGTAAATTGAACAATGGTATTATTTGTCATCTAAAAATAAAATTTATACTTAATCACTCAAAACCACTGCCTCGACACATTTTCAACCACAATAGACTTTAACAGAATGAAACAAAATATATTGATAATAACATACTTACATCAACTCCTTTTTAATTGCTGTCTTAGGGTAATAGTTTAACTCATGCCCCAAGCGACCAATAACAACAGCAGGATGAACATTCTGTTGTATAGCAAATTGTTTAATTACGGAATCTGTAAAACTTGTTTCTTTTCTTTTAAATAAACTCCATGCTTCTGCTTCAATTAATTGGTTGGTAGCAAAATCATTTGCTTGTCGCTCTTCAATACTGTTTTTATACTTTTGGTTATTGTTTTCATAATCAATAAAATCTACAGTATTGTCATTAGTTAAATGTAAAAAAACATGACCTAATTCGTGAAATAAATTAAATGCAAAGTTATCAATCCTTTTATGCCTTAATGTCATACCAATACATGGTTTTCCATTACTCCAAAATGAATACGCATCAATTGGACATTTATCTGGCCTATCTTCAATGATTAATTTTATTCCATATTCTTGCAGTAATGATTGTACTTTAAAAAGTGTTTTTTTATTATCTTTTAATATTTCTTTCAACTTTGCAATAAGAATTTCTTGATTAAAATGATTAAATTTTTTCACTTCAACATAGTTTGCTTTGTAGGCAACAATTTTTGTCCAAGCAACTAAATTCAATACATCTATTTCTAGTTTAGTCGATTTACGAAAGTGTCCATTAGCATAGAGTGCTGGAAACTCTTCAATAGAACTTACATTATACAGGCTTTTTATTTTAGGAATATCTTCAATAGGATTGCCGCTAATCCAACCAGTTTTTTTTAGATACGTAGTTGCAATGTAATTATTCATCATTTCCCAAACCCCAATCGCTTCTAGTCGAGCTTTATTTTTTTCGTCAATTCTCGCCTTATCTAAATCATATTGCGCCTGTAATCCCATCCAAAATGCAGGATCTATATTTAAAGCCTTTCCAATCTTCAAAGCAAAATCTGCGTTAAAGTCGCGTTTCCCCCTAATAATTTCGTTTAATTGCGTTGTATTATAGCCAATAAGTTTTGCAAAATCTTTCTGTTTAATACCACGAGCATCCACCTCATCCTTTAACATTTCCCCAGGATGAATAGCATAAGCAGGAACTATATTTTTTGAATTAATCGTCATGTTTTCCATTCTTTAATCAGTGATAATCTATTATTTCTTCTATTTGCAACAGCACAACCTTTGGCGGATTTTCTTCATTATAATTTTCTATAAAAATTAAACGGTACTGGTCATTTATTCTAACAGAGCTTTGACCAACCCTGTCTTTAGTTAGCTTTTCGTAATGCAATCCCTTTAATTGCAACAAATCTTCAATTTTTTTCACTTGTTCTAAAAACTTAATCGTTTTAATGAATTGTTTAACAAGTGTAGGATTTGACTTATAAAGTTTGTTCTTAACCTTTTTTCCTTGATAGAGGCCTATAAGATCTGTGCTATTAAATTCTAAATCCATATATCGAAGTAGGGTACAATTATACAAAATAATTCACAAAAAAGTGAATTTTTTAACAAAATTGTTACTTTGTTCAACAAAACGTGCTAAATAATCTCAAAATACCTTTTCAATTCCCAATCAGTAACCACTTTACTATACTGACGCCATTCCCATTCGCGCGTTTTGGTGTAATGTTCCACAAATTTTTCGCCAAACAATTCTTTTGCTACAGCCGAATTTTTCATTTCCTGAGTAGCATTCCAAAGGTTAGATGGCAACACACCATGCGATGTATCGCGATAACCATTACCAATGGTAGCATCCTGAAGTTTCATTTTATTTTTTATTCCATACAACCCACTTGCCAAACAAGCCGCCATAGCCAAATAAGGGTTTGAATCCGAGCCCACAACACGGGTTTCAACCCTTGCCGATTTAGCTCCCAAAGGCAATGCACGCAATGCAACCGTGCGGTTATCTACAGCCCAAGTAAGGGTTGTTGGCGCCCAAGCACCCTCTACCAAACGTTTGTATGAATTAATGGTTGGAGCAAACATTGGCAATATATAAGGCAAACAATACAACTGCCCAGCAATATAGCTTTTGAACGTTTCGCTCATTTTGTTTTTGTCTTTTTCGGAATAAAACAAATTGGTTTTACTGCTTTTATCCCACAAACTTTGATGTACGTGGCCACTACAACCAGGTAAATTTTCGCTCCACTTTGCCATAAACGTAGCCATAATACCATGTTTATAGGCAATTTCTTTTACTCCTGTTTTAAACAACACTGCACGGTCGGCCGATTTTAAAATGGTAGAATAGGCAATTGCGGCTTCATACACACCAGGGCCCGTTTCGGTATGCAAACCTTCGAGCGGAATATCAAATTTGCCTAATTGGTCGAACAAAGCTGTAAAAAAATCGTTACGTAAAGTGCTTCTCAGTATTGAATAGCCAAACATACCAGGGCTTAAGTGTTGAAGACCGCTGTGTTTTTTATCGTTTACACTTTGTGGCGTTTCTTCAAAATTAAACCATTCAAATTCCTGACTAAAATAAGGCGTATAGCCACTTTTTTCGGCTCTACCTATCACTTGTTGCAACAAATTACGAGGGCACACATAGGCAGGTTCGCCTATTAATTCGCAGAGAAAAAACGGAATGTCGTTTTCCCAGGGAATTTTTCTAAAGGTTGATAAATCAAGGCGTGCAGGAGTATCGGGATATCCCGTGTGCCAGCCGGTAAACTTTACATTATCATAAGCAACATCGTTTGAATCCCAACCAAACACTACATCACAAAAGCCAATGTTTCCCGAAACCACCGATAAAAATTTTTCGGCACTAATGTATTTTCCCCTTAAAACTCCATCGATATCAGTTATTGCGAGTTTTACTTTTCCTGAAGGGTGTTTTTTTACGTAGTCGATAATTTGTTTTTCTGTCATGGCTTTATAGGTATTATAAAGGATTTATATATTTGATTTTTTATAAAAAAGCTTATAAGCAACAAATGCTGCTGCTAATAATCCAAAATAAATAAGTGCTAATAGGGAGTTATAATAAGTCATTGCTACAAGCGAAACAAAGGCAATAAGCAAAGCCAATGCAGGCGATAGTGGATAAAATGGGGCTTTAAAGGGCCTCTCCAATTCTGGCGCATTTATCTTTAGTACAAAATACGATACTGATGCCAAAATATAAAGCGACAATGCTCCAAAGGTAGCAATGGTAATTATTTCACCGGTTTTGCCCGAAAACAAAGCGATGATACCTATAAGCATATTAAAAATAAGCGCCAGTGCAGGAGTATTAAATTTTGAATGAACCTTACCCAACAAAGAAGGCGCATTGCCCGATTTTCCAAATTCATAGGTTGCTCTACCTGCAGCCAACAACAATCCATTAAAAGAGGCAACAAAACCAAACAAACCAATCCACACTAACAAATGAAAAAACACATCGCTCATGGCTGGAATGTGCTTAATAGCCAGAGGAAGTGGCGAGTCGGAAATTTTTCCGGAAGCATCATATACAACCGCTTCCCATCCAGCAACACCCACTGCCGAAGAAAAAGTAAGGCTTGCTAGTATTACCAAGGTAATCATTGCCGTTGCAAAACCAATGGTAATATTTTTTTGTGGATTAATCGTTTCTTCAGCCACATTTGCAATCCCTTCGAGCCCAAGAAAGAACCATATAGCAAATGGAATAGCCATGAATACCCCTTCAACACCGTTCGGAAACGAATTTGTAGTCAAATTTTCGAACTTAAAATGTGGCAGCGTAAATCCCGAAAAAATAAGCAATTCCACCACTGCAATAATAGTTATTAATAACTCAAAAGAAGCTGAAGCTTTTACACCAAAAATATTTAAAGCCGTAAAAATTAAATAACAAAATACAGCCACGCCAATAATGGGCAACGAAGGAAAAAGCAAATTAAAATAAGCTCCAATACCAAATGCAATTGCAGGCGGAGCAAACACAAACTCTATGATTTGCGCCATGCCCGCAACAAAACCAAATTGCTTACCAAGTGCTTTGGTGGTATAATCAAAAGCCCCGCCAGCTTTGGGTATAGCGCAAGCAAGCTCCGTATAGCACAACGAAAATGTAACATACATAATCATAATAAAGAACACAGCAATACCTAGGCCCAAGGTGCCGCCCTTTTCTAAACCAAGATTCCAACCAAAATACATCCCAGAAATAACATAACCAACCCCCAAACCCCAAAGCATAAGTGGCGTAAGCACTTTTTTCAATTCCTGTTTATTTTGTTCTAACTCCATAGGGTATAAAATTCTTTAATCAATAATAGCAAATTACTTTGTTACTCGCCAAAAACAGGTATTTGTTCAATATACCGAAACGAATTTTCATTGTAATCCATTTCGCAACAAAAATGTTGTAATCCATTTGTAACGACCAAATATTTGGCTTTAAATACAAAATTGTAACGAGCAACTTGGTCAAAAACTTCTTGAGTTATTTTAATTTCGGGCGCTTTACATTCTACAATTAAATGCGGAGCACCTTGCTTATCATATACCAATACATCCAATCGTTTTTGCAACTGGTTGTATTTCAATCCCGCTTCAATAGCAATAAGTGACGCAGGAAATTGTTTTTCGTGAATCAAATATTGTAAAAAATTTTGACGCACCCATTCCTCAGGCGTCAATACCAAATATTTTTTGCGAATAGTATCAAATATGTAAGTTCGTTGACCTTCTACCTTAGTCTTAAATTGATAAACAGGTAAATTAAGCATGGTAATCATAAAAGTAAAAATAGTTAAAAACATTCAATTTTTATTCAAAAAACTATAGTTATGCCTGCTACCGTTCACATTTCTACTAGCTCAATGTGACTTTGTGCGTGGTCAGTCTGAGCCTGTCGAAGACTGTGCGTTTGCAATAACAAAATTGCTAATGAAATTTTAATAGTTTCTTGTGAAAAACAATTTTTCAAACAATATCTGTTTAATTACTAACTTAGCAGTTAGAACTGCGTTTTGTACAAAATAAAAAAGTTCATCTATTTAAACCTACCATGAAAACAAAAGAAGAAATTGTAGAAAACTGGTTGCCACGCTACACTGGCACTCCCCTAGAAGCATTCGGGAAATATATATTACTTACCAATTTTAGTAAATATGTAAAAATGTTTGCCGACTGGCATGGCGTGCCTATTGACGGGCAAGATATGCCAATGCCAAATGCTACAGCAAATGGCATTACTATTATTAACTTTAGCATGGGAAGCGCCAACGCAGCAACCATTATGGATTTGCTTTCGGCCATTGAACCAAAAGCAGTATTGTTTTTAGGAAAATGCGGTGGACTAAAAAAGAAAAACGAATTGGGGGATTTGATTTTACCAATTGCAGCAGTACGTGGCGAAGGTGCTTCAAACGACTATTTCCCGCCTGAGGTGCCAGCATTGCCAGCGTTTAGCTTGCAAAAGGCAATCTCTACTACTATACGCAATCACAATAAAGATTATTGGACAGGAACAGTATATACGACCAACAGGAGGGTTTGGGAGCACGATGAAGAATTTAAAGACTACTTACGCAAAATTCGCGTAATGGGAATCGACATGGAAACGGCTACCATTTTTATCACTGGATTTCACAATCAAATACCTACTGGAGCTTTGCTTTTAGTGAGTGATCAACCGATGATTGTTGAGGGAGTTAAAACAATTGAAAGTGATAAAAAAGTGACGCAAAATTTTGTTGAAGATCATTTAAAAATTGGCATTGACTCATTGAATGAGCTTATAAATAATGGTTTAACGGTTAAACATTTGAGGTTTGAGTAAAAAGAGTTAGCAATATTACAGTTGGCAATTTGCAAACTGTAATATTGCCAACCGTTAATTGATTGAGCATGGAATTCAACGACATCATTTCTGAATTAAAAAAGAAAATCTATCGTCCTGTTTATTTTTTAATGGGCGAAGAGCCTTATTTCATTGATATGATCTCTGATTATATTGAGCAAAATGTGCTTGATGAATCAGAAAAAGAATTCAACCAAACCGTTTTGTATGGTAGAGATATTACAGCAAGTGATGTAATTGGGGCCGCCAAACGATTTCCGATGATGAGCGAATACCAAGTGATAATTGTAAAAGAAGCTCAAAACATACGCGATTTAGTAGGGAAAGACAAGGAGGGCGGAGAAAAAACAAAAGACAAATCAAAAGAAAAAGCAAAACATCCGTTTGAGGCCTATATTGAAAATCCTCAAAAATCAACCATTCTGGTAATTTGTTATAAATACAAAACCATTGATAAACGAACAACAGTAGCAAAAACCATTGACAAAAATGCTGTACTGTTTGAATCGAAAAAAATATACGACAACAAAGTTCCTGATTGGATAAATAATTACTTAAAAGGTAAAGAGTATCAAATAAGCCCTAAAGCCAGTGCTTTGCTAACCGAATACCTTGGGACCAATCTTAGCAAAATATCCAACGAGTTGGATAAGCTAATGATTAATTTGCCCGCAAAATCAGAGATTACGGTTGAGCATGTTCAAACTAACATTGGTATTAGTAAAGATTACAATGTATTTGAATTACAAACAGCCATTGGTAAAAAAGAAGTGTTAAAAGCAAATCGTATCATTAACTACTTTGCTGCCAACGAAAAAGACAATCCAATGGTAATGACTGTTTCTTCGTTATACAGCTATTTTTGTAAACTATTAACCTATCAATTTTTACAAGATAAATCGGCAAAAAACGTTGCATCCGAATTGGGGGTTCATCCATTTTTTGTAGCCGAATACGAACGTGCAGCCAAAAACTTTTCTATCAATAAACTAAAAGCCATATTTGGCTATCTTAGAGAATATGATTTAAAATCAAAAGGCGTTGATAGAGGGTCTGCCACCGAAGGCGAACTGCTGAAAGAATTGGTGTTTAAAATATTGCACTAATTTTTTCAACAATTTTCATAATCAACCGCTATCAAGAAATACATATAGAAGCTAGGGTCGTGCTGAAATTATAGTCATGAAGCTTTATTTCATTTAATAATGAGCATCGTGCGGCTGACCTCCACAAAAAGTGCGAACTGCAATTTTTTCAGGCAACCTAAGTGTGTAGGACTTGTGTGAAAAGAAAAAATTGTAGTTGGTTTTCGTGGTGTCTTTTTCTTTGTAACTTTCTTTTGGATAAGCAAAAGAAAGTTAAATGCTTTTTATTAAGTGAATGACCATTGGAGTTTTCAATTAGGTTGTAATCAGGGCGTTTTGATTGTCTTGTATAAGAGAAAAATGGTATCCCCTCATTTCCCCACATTCAAAAGCTCCCTCTCTAACCTATCAAAATTTTCTTCATTTTTAGGTTCTACAAAAGGTCTCATTTTTTCACAGCCCTCAGCTGTTTCAAAAATCATTGTGAACGAAATTTTTGTTTTTGAATCACTTACTTTTTCAAAACCAACTTCCATATCAAAGTAGGGTTGCGAAAGGCGTGTCCAGGCAACTAATTTATTGGGCTCAACAATTTTAAATACGGATGAATTTTCGTAATTCCCTTTTTCTGGGCCATGCATGGTAAGTATCCACTTGCCTTCAGGACGCAAATCAAATTCATGAAAGGTATTGGTAAAACCTTCTGGCCCCCACCACACCTGCAAATGTTTTGGATTAGCAAATGCTTGATACACTTTTTCTAATGGTGCATTGATAACTCTTGAACTAAATATTTGATGATTAGAAGTTGATAACATATTTTTTAAATAATTTTAGTCTCACCCTTATACTATTAAAGTATACTAAGTTTAAGATAATTCATAAATAACTTGCATATCTAGTATAAACAGGCTCAATATTAAAAATAAAAAATTATTCTACAGGCACCAAAAATTCTATTCTTTATCTATTTTATCAATCGTACCATTAAATAAAATAGAATGTTAATTTTCCCTAAAAAACACATTTTTTCTTTTTTTTATATAACTGAATAGAATATCTTTGCATAAAGGATGTCCGGAATGTTAAAAAAAATAGTAGCATATTATAAGTTTTTACCAAGGTATTTAGCAGTGCTTATGCTATTGCTATGTGCCGGGTTTACCTATAGTGGCACTATAAACTTCAACAGCCCCAATGCTCCTAAAAACAATTATCAAGAACAATTTCATTTTGATAAAAAAGTTGTTCAACAAAAAAAATCAGATTCTACTACCCCTACAAATTCAATTGTTTTAATTGAAGAACAGGAAGAAGATACAAACGATGATAACAAGAACGAAGCACTGCTACTTGCATGGATTTCTACCGCATATAAATATACACAACAAGCCTCTTCATTAGTATACACCTACAGTTTCAAAAACTGCCCACAACCAATATCCGTTCCGTTATACGTTTTATTCCATTCCTGGAAAAACTTTATTTGTTAATTTTTTTATTCTAAAGTAACAATTCTACGCTTACTTTAAAAAGTACACCATCCGCAACAT
>JBASCV010000258.1:0-6859 GCA_049651825.1 Bacteroidia bacterium | reverse complement strand
ATCATACACAGTCCATGTACCATCTTTTTGGTAATCAAGCATTGATACATTGTAACGCATAGGGCCTTCAGCAACTAATTTGCCATTTCCATTTTCGTCATACTCTTTTTTAGAATACTTTTTCTTTTTAGGGTCAACCAATTCAAATAGCTCTTGTGGTTTGCCGTTTTCTGCATACGATTTGCGGGCAATCAGGTATTCCATATCTTTGCTATTTTCTTCATAGTACTCAATTTGGCCATTAGGGTAATAATCTGTCCATATTTGAGCTCCACCATCATAGTAGGTAATTTCTGATTTGAGTTTGCCATCAGGATAAAAAATTTGCATGTTACAACGCTTAAAATCAATTTGTTTGAACGAGCGTTCTACTACACCATTTTCGTAAAAGTTTTTGTAAATTTTTAGCTGTCCGTCCTCATAATATCCTTTATGAAGTATTTTACCACTTTCGTAGATATCTGTTACCCATTCCTGACAAGCGTAGCCTTTTCTGTCGTGACGAACAGAATCTCCACCCGTTTTTGCATTGAGTTTTTCGTACATGGTAATACCATATACAGGGTCAACTACTTTGGCTGCACTGTATTTCACTAAAGGGACTTCTTTTTTGAAGCCTTGTGAAAAAAGCAATTGGCCAGAGATGAGCACAGAAAACAGAAGCGTTATTTTTTTCATGTTGGGATAATGATTTTATATTACGTTAAAAACGTGATGTTTACGTAAAAATATAAAAAAAAGATAAATCCCAGCTTTTTTCATCGCTGGGATTTAAATATTAGTGAAATCCTTTGTCTACCAAATAGCGTTCAGCATCCAATGCACCCATGCATCCGCTGCCAGCAGCGGTTACAGCTTGGCGGTACACTTTATCTTGAGCATCGCCTGTTGCAAAAACGCCAGGAATGTTGGTTTTAGTGGTGCCTGGTATGGTTTGAATGTAGCCTGTTTCATCTAAATTCAACCAGCCTTTAAAAATATCGGTATTGGGTTTGTGCCCAATGGCCACAAAAAAGCCTGTAATATCTAATTTGCGCTCTTCGCCTTTGTTGTTTACCACTATTGCTGCTTCAACACTTTTGCTACCAAGCACTTCTTTTGTTTCGGTATTAAAAAGCACTTCAATGTTGGGTGTGTTTAATACACGGTGCTGCATTGCTTTTGAAGCACGCATTTCGCCTTTACGCACAATCATGTACACCTTTTTGCAAAGTTTTGCTAAATAGGTAGCTTCTTCGGCAGCAGTATCGCCAGCGCCAACAATTGCTACATCCTGACCTTTAAAGAAAAAACCATCGCATACCGCACATGCCGATACACCAAAGCCATTTAAGCGTTGTTCCGACTCTAAACCAAGCCATTTGGCCGAAGCACCTGTAGCAATAATTACTGCATTGGCATGTATTGTTGTTTTTTCGTCAATCACTACTTTGTGAATTGGGCCAGTAAAATCAACCGAAGTAACTAAGCCCCAACGAATATCCGTGCCAAAACGCTCCGCTTGTGCTTTAAAATCTTCCATCATTTGTGGCCCATGTGTGCCTTTTGGGTAGCCTGGGTAGTTTTCTACTTCGGTAGTAATGGTAAGTTGTCCGCCTGGTTGTAAACCTTGGTACATAACGGGTTTCATGTCCGCTCTGGCAGCATAAATGGCTGCTGTATATCCTGCAGGTCCGCTACCAATAATAAGGCAGTTTACATGCTCAATTTGTTCTGTCATAATTGTAAAATTTATATGAGTTATTTTGTACTACAAAATTAGCATTTTAATGCAATTTGTTGGGAATTTTTATTGGATGTATGGGGCGCTTACTTCCTGGTTTTACAAAGCCATTATTCACTAGGTTTGTTGCTGATGAAGAGGATTGTAAATACTTTTGCGTTATTGTGTAAAAGAATAAATGCCGTATTCTGTTCTGACTATTTCTTTTGTTTTAATGCAATTTAAGCTTATTTTATGTATCTTTGCACCCGAACCTAAAATTAAAAAGATTATGAAAAAAATTTTACTTTCTGCTTCTGTTGCTATGATGGCTCTTTTGTTTAACTCTTGTAAAGACAAATTAGAGATTGAATTTCCTGAATTTGCAACGGGGCCTTATGTTATTTCTGCCGATATTCCTCCATGTGGCGGACCTATTGATACAACAGTTATTGGTTCTTTTTCTATTAATATTGATAGTTTAATTAAGCACCATACAAATGGTAAATTGGGAGTGAATAACATTTCTACAATGTATCCTACAGAAGCTATAGTAATGAATATTACAAATGCCGATTCAGCTAATAACTTTTCTAATGTAGAAGGACTTGGCGCAGCTGTTTATTCAAATGCGTTAACAACGCAGTCGCCTTTCTTAGCTTATTTGGCAATACCTGATACCTACACTACCAATCTTGATTTGTCTAGTAATATCAATTACGCTACAGATATTAGACCATACGTATCTTCAAACAGTAGCACTACTTTTTATTATGGTTTTAATTTTAAGATGAGAAGAGCTACTACACAAACAATTCATTTTACAATGGCTGTTAAATTTAAAATAAAAGCCAAAGCATAGTTTAACAACTATTGAGAGTTATATAAACATTAAGAGCCGCCCTTTTTTAAGAGCGGCTCTTAATGTTTTAAAGCTAATTTTATAGTTTTTTAGCTTAATGATATTGTTGTTTGGTTATTATATTATGATTTGGAGGAGGTTATTTTAAACTGGTAGAACTTTAGGGGGAGTTTACAGATGTTTTTTTTTGTTCCTGTCAATTAGGCGTTGGTCTATTTTTTTTATTAGCTCAAATACGTAGTCGAAATAGTTCGCAGCATTTTTTTTTGCAAAATTCTCAATATGAATTGCCTGTATAAACGGAATTGTTTTCTGGTTCACTGTCACAGGTTTAATTTCTGTTGGGTTTGAAAAACTGCCTTGAAACATTTTTGTTTCGTCAGGTATTCCATTTAAAATTTTACTTGAGTCTGCGTGAGAGAAACCATTTCTCATTAATTCTCGAATTGTGTCGAAAAGAAATACTTTTTCCTTCTCTGTTATTAAGTCAAGTTTCCTACATTGCTCAATTGAGTTTCCTAATGGAATTGAACTGTATTTTTTATTCGGCTCCTCAAAAATAGCTCCCCAGTCTTCAACAGGTTTTGGTAGAATTCCAGCTTCGTCATAAATTAATGATAGTTTCAAAAGTCTTTCAAGTAAATAATTTGTCAAAGTGATTGACGCTCTGTAAAATTCGAGGATTAGGCATTTATTGACTTCAAATACAGTTCCTCCTAATTCACTAAATACATAAAATTCAAAATCAAAATATTTAGAACAACTTTGAAAATTCTTGTTCAATTTCTCTATAAGTGCCTTTTCAAAAAGTTCTTTTTCCATTTTTTGTCTATATCTGTAACTTTTACTTGTTGTATACTAATTTAACTGTTGAAATCTCTTTGCAAATACAAATATTATTACTGTCCCATTCGTATTTCCCACCACATAATTGAATAAAATAATCTCCAATTTCAGGGACTTCAAAAATTAATTTTATTGTACTTTTTATCCTTGGATTTTGTTCTTTCCCGAAAAATGGAATAATTGGCTCTTGTAAAAAAATCATAGTAGAAAGCCCATTGTTTGAAAACTCGTAAAAATATCCTTCATAGTCAAAAATTCTATACATGTAATTATGTAGAGAAATCATGATTTTTGAAATGTTTTTTATTTCAAGTTCAACAATTAAGAAATAGCCATCCGATTTTGATTTTAAAAACTGGTTACCAAACTCTTTAACAAATTGAAATCTTAATATTTTATATTCGAAGTTTTCTGTTGTGACAACTTCATTTAATGAATATTGTTTTTTTATTTCTGTGATATTTTCTTCAAATAAATCTTCTTCAAAAAGACCGTAATCATTTAGAAATTCATAATAATTAAAATGCTCCGATTTTGATTTTCCTTTTTGATTATTAGAAAAGTGGGCGTGCGTTTGTTCTTTAGATTCGCTATTGTCTTTATTGTCTTTATTGTCTTCGCTTTGTTTTTTTGAATTGAAATGATTTTTTTTCCAACTTTCAAATTTATTAGATTTCATGAACACTAATAATCTTTCGTAAGCATCATGAACTATCCTAAAGTTTTCTACATATTTATCAGAGCCTTGATTTGTGTCGGGGTGATATTTTTTTGATAGTGTTCGAAAAGAATCTTTCAAATCCTTTTCTGTAGCATCAATTTCTAGTTCAAGAATTTTGAAATATTCAATCATTTTATTTTGTGTGTTTTAACTTGCACATAACTTCCATGTAGTACTAATTCTATTCCCCCCCCCCAATCCTTCATAAAATTCAAAATTGGTGCATGTTTGCATGTTACGCAAACGCACAAATAACGCCACCCATTAGTCCGAGGCAAACAATCCAGTAGCCAACATTTACAGCAATGTATTTAAACCCTTTGCGCTCAAAAAGTGCGTTGGTGCCCAGTACAGGCAATGCAAACATAAAGCCAGCTAATACGCCATGAAATAAACCATGTTTAAATGTGCGGAAATTAGTGCCGTATTTGCTCATAAAATCGGCTATAAATAGGCTTATTTCAGAGTTAGGGTCTTTCATGCCTGCTTCGTTTGCAAGTATAGAGTAAATGCTATATTGATGAATAACCATAAATTGAAGCACCATTGCCAACATAAAGCTCAAAAAAAGTGAAACACCAAATATTACAGCCATGTTGGCTCCCTTCATTTTTTCGTCCGTCATTTCGGCTGCTTCCATCCATGCTTTGCCAAATACTTTTGGGTTATACCATACAAATCCTAATGCCATTGGTACAAGTGCTGCTGCGATAATAATTGCAAAATTTACGTTCATAGTTTTTAGTTTTTAGTGTTTAGTTTTTAGTGTTTAGTTAGTAGTTGGTAGTGTTTAGTTTTTGGTTTTTAGTTTTATTAGTGTTTGGTTATTTGTTTTTATTGTTTTAATAATTTACTATCAGCTCCCGACTCCCAGCTCCCACCTATCAACTCCCGACTCTGAACTTCCAACTCCCTACGTGTACACAATATTTTTTTCATCAATAAGCGGCTCTCCTTTAAATTTAAGTATAATTTGAGCTACGGTTATCACATCTTTTTGGCAATACTTAACAATGCGTTGCATGTTTTTTTCTTCCCAATATACGCGTGCTACATCGCTACCATCAATATCATCTTTTGGGGTAGGGATATTAAAAATACTTGCTAATAAATTAAGTGAAGTGTAGTTTTTGTAGTCGCCAAATTTCCAAAGCTCCATGGTATCTAAATGGTTTATTTCCCATGGTTTTTTGCCTGCAATGTTTAATAGTTTGGGTAGCTTTACTCCATTAATAAGCATGCGTCTGCACATAAACGGAAAATCAAATTCTTTTCCGTTGTGTGCGCATAGTAAGTGTTTTTTTGATGTATAATGTTCGTTTAATAATGCCGCAAAATTTTCGAGCAATTGTTTTTCGTTGTCGGCAGTAAATGATTTGATACGGAAGGTGTTTTCGTGAAAAAAGCCAACCGAAATACAAATTATTTTTGCAAACTCTGCAAAAATACCTGCCTTTTTATAGAGTGCTTCTGGTGTTTCCGCTTGTTGGTAGCGAAATTTAGTTTCCCAAAGTTTGCGCATGTTTTCATCTAGTTGACTGTATTCATACACCACTGGTGCTGTTTCTACGTCAAGAAATAAAACATTTGCAATTTTTACGTCTTCAAGCATTGTTTTAATTGTGTTTAATTAATAAGTCAGCATCAACTGAATTAATTTTAATGCTATCAGTATCACTAATAGTACCTTGTATTGATTTGAAATTAAATTGAAATTGAAGCGAGTCGGTTGTTACTGGTAGTATTAGTAATTCTTTTGGATAACCTTTGCTTTCGTAATCGGGCTGAAATTTTTGTTGTACGTTGCGTACAAAGCTTTTAAAATCAACCGTTTTTAGTAAGGTGTTGTTTTTATAAATTAGTAGTTGATTGTTTTTTAAATTTATTGTTAGTGTGTCGTTATCAGCATACACTTCAGGCAAATATCTGTTTTCGATAGTAGTATCGTTTGGGTATAGATATTGATTGTAGGTGGCATATAAATCAAATCCCTTTACATCAATGGCTTTGTTGTTATAGGCCGAATGAATATAAAAATATTGTTCGCCTTCGGCAGTATAATTAATCGTATTAGATACTCCCATTGCATCAAGTATAATACTAGTTTTATAAACATATTGGTTAGCCGAATCTTTAGGTGCTAATAGTGAATCAAGGTGTTCGGCAAACCATGGTTCAATGGATTCGAAACCGTGGTTTTTATCTAAATAGCTAACAATTGAAACTATTTTTTGAGCGTTTTTATTTTGTAGTAGGTTGTTGCTTTTTTTGATTTTTCCGTTAACCAATAATTTTTCTTCAAGTAGTAATTTTTCAAGTTGATTTACCTGACTTCTTTCAGCAATGCTAAAGGCTCCCCAAGGGCCAAATGAGCTTAAAAACGCAATAATGCATAGCGAAATTGGTATAAGTTTTATGTTTTTAATTTTGCTAACTAAAAAGTAGGTTGCTATGCAGGTAAGCCAAATGGCTATAACTAAAATAAAATATCTGTTTTCGGTAATTCCATATTCTGAAACTCGTTTATAAATAGCCAAGCATAGTAGTATAATTAAAGGATACAATGCTCTGTAAAACCATTTGTAGGTTAGCTGTATCCAATTGTTATCTTTCTCGTTTCTGATAGGCCATATGAGTAATAATGATAATATACCAGCAACTGAAAAACCAATTACTAAGTAGGATACCCAGCCGCGAGGCAACTCCATTGAGATGGCTATTTTTATAC
>JBASCV010000257.1:0-16031 GCA_049651825.1 Bacteroidia bacterium | reverse complement strand
TTTTTACAACAATCGGAACTACAGAACTTGAATACAGAGGACTTGATGAACTTTCGCACGAGTCGATTCTAGAAGATATTTATGAAACATCGCTTTGTTTGAGCTTGCGTGGGCAAGATGGAAAAGGAAATTTCGAAGAACTACAAACAGGCATTCAAAACATTTTCAACTTTATTGTTTCGGAAAACTTCCGCATTGAAAGTGCAATAACTCATGCATCAAAAGCAGCATATCTTTCTGCACTAATGATAAAGGATGTAAATGAAATTAAGCGATATACTTCCCCGGCAGACGTTGCTGAACTAATGATTGAATCGCCCTTTAATACCAAGTTGAATAAATTGAAAAAGTCCAACACAGAAGCGTTTTTCTATTGGTATCACACAACTTCTTTACTCAAATAATACTTACCAAACTACGACAATTTTGCTGTTACTTGCCATAGTTTAGTAAAGCAAATGGATAAATTTTGGCACGATATACTTACACTTAACCGCAGTATTTATTGGAATCAGGAAAGAAGACGGGAAAAAGCAAAAAAGAAGTGGGCAAAAGCTGCCCCTTCGATATTGTTTTATTATCAAATATTTGTTCCTTTACTGCTAAAAATAATTTTGTGCTTTCAAGCGGAAAAGATTCTTTAAGTTTTGATTATTTAGCCTCGATTTTTTCGGTAGATTTTATGCGTTCCCATAATTCCGGTTCATGCTCTAAAACGCCCATAAAGTCTAGAATTAGCTCTAAATGTTCGTTAAATTTATTAGCATTTTCTCCGCTTGGCGCCACAAACAAAAAAGCCTTTCAAAATTTTGAAAGGCTTTTTTGTTTTCATCTCACTAAACCACCTCTGCAACAGTAAACGTACTACCCCCAACAAACACTAAATCAGAAGGTTGTGCATTTTTTTTAGCCTTTTCTAATGCCGCAACTACCGATTCAACTATTTCTCCAAACAAACCAACTTCGTTGGCTTTTTTTGCCAGCTCATCAGCATTTAATGCTCGTGGAATATTGGCCTTGCAAAAATAATAGCGTGCATTTTTGGGCAACAGACTCAAAATGGTAGATATATCTTTATCGTTTACCATACCCAATACAAAATGTAAATTGGTATGGGGTGTTTTATTAATTTGTTTTAATACTTGATTTATACCGGCTTCGTTATGACCTGTATCGGCAATTACAAGTGGTTGTTGACCCAACACTTGCCAACGCCCCAATAAACCCGTATTTTTCACTACATTTTTTATCCCTTCACGCAGTATCTCCTCGTTGATTTTATATCCCTTTTTAATGAGTACATCTACCGCACACATCACCGTTGGAATATTTTTTTGCTGGTAAAGCCCCAACAATTCACTTCTAATATCGGTGTATATTTTATTGTTGAATATAACATCCATTGCTAGCATTAAAGTAGTTGCTTCAACATGTTGCACATTCAACACCTTCGTTTCTTTATCGGCAAAACGCAATGGGGCATTTTCATTGGTTGCTTTTTGAATAAAAACCTGTTCGGTTTCGGATTGAGTTTCGCCAATAACAACAGGTATTCCGTTCTTTATTATTCCTGCTTTTTCGTGCGCTATTTTTTCGAGTGTATTACCCAACAGGGCCATGTGATCAAAACTAATGTTGGTAATAACCGATAATTCGGGATTAATAACATTGGTTGAATCTAAGCGCCCACCTAAACCAACTTCTATTATGGCTATATCTACATTCTCGAACACAAAATAATCAAAAGCCAAACCTACCGTCATTTCAAAAAAAGAAGGTTTTATTTGCTCAAAATCATTTTTGTATTTAGCCACAAAATCCACAACGTATTGCTGTGGAATCATTTCGCCATTAATTTTAATGCGTTCCCTAAAATCTTTTAGATGAGGTGAAGTATACAAACCTGTTTTGTAACCCGCAGTTTGTAATACAGATGCAAGCATGTGAGAGGTAGAGCCCTTTCCGTTGGTACCTGCCACATGTATTGTTTTAATTTTTTTTTCGGGATTGCCAAGCAACTTACAAATGGCAATGGTATTATCCAAATTATCTTTATAAGCCGCACTACCAATGCGTTGAAACATGGGCAATTGACTATACAAATAATCGAGCGTTTGTTGATACAACATACAAAAAACAACAAATGTGCTTTACATACTACTTGTTGCTTGCAATTGAGATACTTTGTTTACTTGGTTCAAGGGTTTTGAAGAAGTAGAAAGAATTACAGCTATGTATATAACCAATAATAATCCTAAAAAAGCAGCTGTGTAGCCAATAGCAGTGTAATGATTTTGTTGTTTTGTTGTTGCCTCCATGTTAAGTATTTAATTTTTAGTGTTGCGTTTTTAAGTTTTAAATATCAACGATAAACTGTTATTATTCTAAAAGATGATTTTTTGATGTTGAGTTTTTAGTGTTGTGCTTTTAAATTATTATTCGAGTAGGAATACAAATGTATAGGTGCCTCGTTGCTCCTGCTTACCTTCGGCACTTGCATTAAACTTTGCTGATAATGCTGCTAAGCGAGCTTTGGCAAACAGTTTTGAACTGGTAGTTGTTGAGCCTCGTTGCCCAGGAGTAGCCTTAATCACTTTACCTGTTTCGTCTACAATTATTTCAACCACCACAATACCTTCTTCTTCAGAATCATTCATCCGTTCGGGTTTCTTCACCAACAATCGGCCTTTTAAATCATAACCACCCTTGCCATTATATCCAGGTGTATTATTGCCATGCCCTGTGCCATCGCCATCACCAACACCTTGTTTACTGCCTGTACCCGAACCGCCTGTATTACCATCGCCTTCGCCATTTCCTTTATGCTTATTTTTATTTTTCAATTTAGATATGGCATTCAACAACTCTGTACTTGGTTTTGGTTCTTCAACCTTGGTAGGTGCTGCTTCGGTTACTTCTGTAGCTTTTTCGGTTTTCTTTTTAGGGTTACTTTTTACACTTACAACGGTTTCGGTTTCGTCAGTAATAATGGTAGCTGTTTCGTTATTTTCGGCAGGTTTTGTAGCAACCACTTCACTGGTTTCAATATCGGGGTCGTTTTGTCCTGAACCACCGGCATCCGTATTTCCCAACCCTTCCATGCCTAAATCAAGCTCTACTTCGGGTATTTCCTTTATTTCAAAAGGAGGAATAGGTGTAATAAAAACAATCAAAACAAACAATAGCAACAATAAGGCATGAAAGCCTATTGTAAAGCCTAATGCCATATATTTTGTTTTATTTTCTGTTGACGAACTCATGTTTTATTTATTTGTAGCCTTGGTTGCCAATACCATTTTAACACCCAAACTATAACCTATTTGCATTACATCAGCCAAATCCTGTATTGATAATGAATTATCCAATTTTAAAACCACAGTAGGCGATTGTGTACGTGCCAATTCTATACGTAAAGCATTCTCTAAATCCTCAAAAGGAATCAATGTTTTATTTACATAGTACTGACGGTCGGGACTAACAGTAACAGTTACCTGCTGTTTTTGAACTTGTTCTGCCGATTTTGAATTGGGCAATGTAAGTTTGATTACACTAGGGTTTGCCAATGTTGAAATAATCAAGAAAAACAACAAAAGAAAAAACATGATATCGTTTAACGATTCTGTGCTTACTTCTGCTCCTTCTTTATGTCTGCGTTTAAGTTTCATTGTTATTTAATTTGATAAATTGATAACTATAGGCTACAACAATTATTTTGTTGGCTCATGCAGAATATCAATAAACTCAGTTGAAGTGGCCTCCATCTTATTAATGATTTTATCCAACATTGTGTTTAACACATAGTAACCAATAAATGCTATTAATCCAATAATTAAACCCGATGCGCTGGTGATCATTTTTTGATATAAACCGGCCGAAATAACACCAATGCTGATATTATCGGTTAAGGAGATATCATAAAATATTTTAATTACACCCGCTATAGTGCCCACAAATCCTATAATAGGAGCAATACGCCCCACAAGACTCAACACACTTAAATTTTTCTCTAATTTGTTTATCTCTAACTTACCAACACTTTCCATTGCCTCTTCAATTTCTTTGATAGGTTTACCAATACGTGCTACACCTTTTTCTATCATGCGTGCTGCAGGGCTATCCGTATTTCGGCACAGGGCTTTTGCAGCATCTCTATTACCATTGTAGATATAATCTTTAATGTTATTCATAAAATTTGCATCCAGCTTAGATGCTTTACGAAGCGTCATAAAGCGTTCAAAAAAATAGTATAATGTTAGAATAGATATTAAACCCATAGGTATCATAATCACTCCCCCCTTCAAAATCAAATCAAGCAATGAAAGTGTATCTTGTTTAGGCGTAACAATTGCTGGCACTTGACTAGCCATAGCAGTTGCCGAATCTACTACCTGTGTAGCAGCTGTTGTACCAGCGCTTACAATTTGTAATAAAACAGAATTAAACATGGGTTTATTTGGTTTAGAATTTATGATATAGTAAACAATGCGAACCCTGAGGTTCGGAACTCAAAAAAGTTTCGCTGGCTAAATTACATGTATGCAAATGCGTATTTAACACCAAGGTTTGCAAGTTATAAACAGCACATTGTTATTTAATGATAAACCGAACAGGTAAATTAAACAGCACTCTAACTGGTTCGCCCTTGTTTTTTCCTGGCTTCCACTTGGGCATACTCTTCACTACACGTATCGCTTCTTCGGTACATCCGTCAGCTACAGCATTCAGCACTTTTATATTTCCTATAGAGCCATCCTTTTCTACAATAAACTGAAGCACTACCGTACCCGATGTAAGATTTTCTTTTGCGATGTATGGGTATTGTATTTTATTTTTAATGTACTGAAACAAATTGCCATTAAATTCAGGCATTTCATCGGCTGCTATTTGAGCATCGTTTGTAACAGTTGGCGCAATAGTTGGTTTTACTTCTGTAATAACAGCTGCACTATCAGAGCCATCAGTTGTACCATTTTTAATAATTGTAGCAGTTGAATTATTGCTTGTAAGCACATCCTTTTTATCATCCGATGCAACCAAGTTTAAATTATCAGATTTAGGTGGCAGCTCCGTTTTTTCTATTTTTTGTGGTTCTATTTTTTCAATAATTCGAGGCAACTCCTTAGGAGTTACATCCATCAATACTGATAGTTCGGGCACTTCTGTTTGTCCTTGAATTTTTGGCAACACGTTTGGAGATTGCGATAACCAAAATGCAAGCAACGATACTACACCAGCGAGGGCAATTGACATTAACAATGCCGTTGAAATAGAAGTGTCGTACGTACTACGAATAACGTATGCACCATATGCTTTATTTTTGTTTTCAAAAATAATTTCATTCATGCTTTGAATACTTGAAGCGGATGTTTTCATGGCTGGTAGTTTTTGGTGAATATTAATTTTAATTGATAGATGCTGTTAGTTTTGAAATTCCATAAACTGTTAGTTTATTTTTATTGAATTTGAGAACCGAAATATTATTTAAATTTTATTTTGAAATTTTGTTATTGCAAACCCACATTCTTCGACAAGCTAAAACTGACAGCTCACAGTCACATTGAGCCTAGCGAAATGTGGGCGCTAGCATTCGTTTAATTTTTTGAATAAAATTTAAACAAACGCTGAATAATAAACTCCCATTGTTTTTATTTATTGCTTTGGAAACGCTCTAAAAACAGGCTACTTATTTAATGGTGGATATTAAACAACAAATGGTTGGTATTTTTACACCTGCGGTAAACGTTTCAAAAAAAACAATTCAACAATGAATTATCAACACTGTTTTTTTGAAAAAATTGAGTTTTATTATACCATATAATGTAGTATATTTGCACTACAATTTATAGCAAATGAGCAGAATATCAAAAAACATCCGAATTTTAAGAGATTTAAAAAACATCTCTCAAGAGGAATTAGCAAGGGAATTGAACATAACGCGCTCGCGCTTGGGTGCTTATGAAGAAGGACGAAACGAGCCACCAATAGAAATGTTGATTAGCCTTTCCGGATTTTTTCAAATTTCTATTGATGCATTGGTTAGAGGCGATTTGTCGAAAACCAATCCTGACACGTTGATTAAAATTGGTAAAAACCGTACCCTGTTTCCTATTACAGTTGATAAAGAAGGCAACGAACTGATTGAAGTAGTGCCTATAAAAGCTTCGGCCGGCTATTTAAATGGCTATGCCGACCCTGACTTTATTGAGGATTTACCTGTAATGAATTTGCCTTTCAAAATTGTTGGTAAACACCGTGCATTTGGTATTAAAGGCGACTCTATGCCTCCATTAAAAGATGGCTCTATAGCCGTAGGTAAATACATTGAAACACTGGATGAAATTAAAGACGGACAAACCTATATTGTACTTACAAAAAGCGATGGATTGGTGTATAAACGCCTATACAAAACCGCCAAAAAAGGAAATGCAGAATTTGAGTTTCATTCCGACAATCCGGCATATGCACCTTATATTATTCCTTCATCAGAAATATTAGAGATATGGGGCTTTGTATGTAGCCTCAACATTGGCGACTCTAAACCCCAAGAATTAAACATTGATAATGTAATTCGCTTTTTACAATCGTATAGAGTTGAAATGGGGAGGCAGTAAGGGAATTAAACAAACTAGTTAAAAGCAAGCATTCGATTTTCATTTGCTATAAAATCGAATGCCTACTTTCCGATACAAAACTTCGAAAATATATTTGCCAATAAATCATCAGAAGAAATCTCACCTGTAATAACACCCAAATGGTGTAAGGCTTGACGTATATCCATGGCTAAAAAATCGCCCGAAACATTATGGTTCAAACCATCCAATACCCTAATAAGTGCTGAATTGGTATTGCGCAATGCTTCAACATGACGGGCGTTAGTAACAACAGTTTCGGTAATATTTACCGCTTTATCATCAAACAACTGAACCAAACGTTTTTTTAAATCATCAATAAACAATTGTTCTTTTGCCGAAATAAAAATCATGTTCGGAAATGAACTAAATTCTTTTCGAATATATTCCTGATCTTCTTTATCTATTTTATTAGCAACCAATATCAATTGAGAATTGTTCAAATGAGGTTTTAATTCCTCCACCTCCATTTCTAACTCAGAAGTGGTTATTTCATGTGCGTCAAACACATACATAGCAATAGAGGATAATTTTATTTGTTCAAACGTACGCTCCACCCCTATCGACTCTACAACATCTGAAGTATCACGTATACCTGCTGTATCAATAATTCGGAACAATATACCATCTATATTTAACTCATCTTCAATTACATCGCGTGTAGTACCCGGTATTTCCGATACAATTGCTTTATCCTCATTCAACAATACATTCAACAAGGTTGATTTACCAGCATTGGGTTTACCCACAATAGCAACCGGAATTCCATTTTTGATAACATTACCAACCTCAAATGAATCAATCAAACGCTGAACGATGCGCTGTATACTACTTACCAATTTTTTTAAATCGGTACGATCGGCAAATTCAACATCCTCTTCACTAAAATCGAGTTCCAACTCAATCAACGAAGCAAAATCAACCAAATTTTGACGTAATAATTTTATTTTGTTAGAAAAACCACCCCGCATTTGTTGCATTGCCACCTGATGTGAAGTTGCCGAATTAGAAGCAATCAAATCTGCAACTGCCTCAGCCTGAGACAAATCCAACTTACCATTTAAAAATGCACGCAATGTAAACTCGCCATGATTAGCCATGCGTGCCCCTTTTTTTAGAAACAATTGAATGATTTGTTGAAGGATAAACATAGAGCCATGGCACGACACCTCTACTGTATTTTCGCTGGTATACGAATGTGGTGCTTTAAAAATACTTACCAGCACCTCATCTATTATAATATCATCCTCATGAATTACCCCAAAATGTATTGTATGAGAGTCTTTATCACTCAAAACCTTCTTTTTCAAGCTTTTAGTAGCAAAAACAGACTCACAAATTGCTATAGCATCGATACCCGAAAGCCGAATAACACCAATGGCACCAACCCCAGGAGGAGTAGCCAAGGCTACAATTGTATCATTTGTTAATAACGATTTACTCACTTTTCTGAAAAAATTTAATTATTTAGCTACAAAAGGCTTAGAATAAGCATAATTATACAAAAAAAACGAATAAACAAGGCAAAGTTGAGTTTAAAAGATATTAAAAGATATTAAAATACGTTGCTACACATACAATAAAGCTTTACATTAGCGAGCCGAATTTGAGTATTTGAAAAAGCATTTAAAAAATTCTGCAGTTTATAGAAAATCAACAAATCAACAATTTAAAATATGAGCGTATTAGTAAACAAACAATCACGAATAATTGTACAAGGCTTTACTGGAAGCGAAGGCACATTTCATGCTGGGCAAATGATTGAATATGGTACCAATGTTGTTGGTGGAGTTACACCAGGCAAAGGTGGCACAACACATCTTGAGCGCCCTGTATTTAACACTGTAAAAGAAGCTGTTGATAAAGCTGGTGCAGATGTTTCAATTATTTTTGTACCGCCAGCATTTGCTGCTGATGCAATTATGGAAGCTGCTGAAGCTGGTATTAAAGTAATTATTTGCATTACTGAAGGTATTCCTGTAAGAGACATGATTGCTGTGAAAGAATACTTAAAAGACAAAAAATGTAGATTAATTGGACCTAACTGCCCAGGCGTTATCTCTGCCGAAGAGGCAAAAGTTGGTATTATGCCAGGCTTTGTTTTCAAAAAAGGAAACGTAGGAATTGTTTCTAAATCAGGAACGTTAACATACGAAGCATCTGACCAAACAGTAAAAGCGGGCTTAGGAGTAACTACGGCTATTGGCATTGGTGGCGATCCAATTATTGGAACTACTACAAAAGAAGCAGTAGAACTTTTAATGAACGACCCTGATACACACGCAATTATTATGATTGGCGAAATTGGTGGAAACCTAGAAGCTGATGCTGCTCGTTGGATAAAAGCTGACGGAAATCGTAAACCTGTAGTAGGATTTATTGCTGGTGAAACAGCTCCTAAAGGACGCACAATGGGGCATGCAGGTGCTATTGTTGGTGGTGCTGATGATACCGCTGCTGCTAAAAAGAAAATTTTACGTGAGTGCGGTGTTATTGTTGTTGACTCTCCAGCTGATATCGGAAAAACAATTGCAAAAGCACTTGCTGATGAAAAACGCAAAGAAAGTCCACATCATTATTCAAACAGATTAGATTAATTTAACTATTATTTATAAAAAGGGCTGTGAACTAATAAACACAGCCTTTTTTTTGTTATACATCAACTATTTTAGAATAAATTTTAAATAAAATAAAGGTTTATGAAATTACTAGAAGGTAAAACAGCACTAATTACAGGAGCATCACGCGGTATTGGACGTGGCATAGCTATCACATTTGCTCAACAAGGCGCTAATGTTGCATTTACTTATTTATCATCCGTAGAAAAAGGGCAAGCACTAGAAAAAGAACTTGAAGCATTTGGTGTAAAAGCTAAAGGATATCGTTCCGATGCAGCCGACTTTAAAGCTGCCGAAGAACTAGTAAATGCAGTAGTTGCAGATTTCGGTTCGCTTGATGTTTTAGTAAACAATGCAGGAATTACTCGCGATACGCTATTGATGCGCATGAGCGAACAACAATGGGACGAAGTAATCAATGCAAACTTAAAATCGGTATTTAATTTAACCAAAGCCGTTACCAAACCAATGTTGAAACAACGCAAAGGTTCAATTATAAACATGAGCTCTGTTGTAGGCGTAAAAGGCAATGCTGGACAAGCAAATTACGCTGCATCAAAAGCTGGTATTATTGGTTTTACAAAATCTGTTGCATTGGAACTTGGTTCGCGTAACATCCGTAGCAATGCCATAGCACCCGGATTTATTGAAACAGAAATGACAGCGGCACTTGACACAAAAACGGTAGAAGGCTGGAGAGAAGGCATTCCGATGAAACGTGGCGGAACTCCTGAAGATATTGCTAATGCTACGGTATTCCTTGCATCGGATATGAGCGCCTACATTACCGGACAAGTATTGAATGTGTGTGGAGGAATGTTAACATAGGTTACGGTTGCAGACCTGTCTGTGGGCAGACAGTTTAGGAACTTTTGCTTGGCGGCTTGTTGGCCAACGCACATATTTCGACAAGCTCAATATGACCGCGCAGAGTCAGTCTGAGCCTGTCGAAGACTGTGGGAGGGGAACTTTTAATTTTAGCTCTCAACTTAATAACATTGCCTTTGCGGTAATTTAAAACTTTACGAATAACGAATATACTTAGCACCTTTCCGCCTTTGCGGTAAAAAAATTACAAATGAAATTAATAACAGAATACCCCATTTGGTTTTCACTATTCTGCATTGCAGCAGGAATAGCTTATGCGGGTATTTTATATTATAAGGATAAAAAGCTAAACGAATTATCAATATGGGTAATTCGTGCGATGGCAACATTTCGTTTTATAACAATAACGCTACTTTCATTTCTACTGCTATCACCATTATTAAAAACCGTAAATCGAGAAGTTGAAAAACCTGTTATTATCATTGCTCAAGATAATTCAGAATCTATTGCAGCTGTGGGCGACTCTACGTATTATAAAAATGATTACAAAAAAGAGTTACAAAAATTAATCGAGCAACTAAATGATAAATACGATGTACACCTGTATTCATTTGCTGATAGAATAAAAGAAGTAAACACAGCTGATTCTATTGCATTTGATGAAAAACAAACAGATATATCTGCTTTTTTCGATGAAATAGAAACCCGTTATAGCAATAGAAATACGGGTGCAATAATACTAGCAACTGATGGGTTGTACAATAAAGGACAAAGCCCTATTTATGCATCAGGAAAAACAAAAACCACTATTTATACCATTGCACTAGGCGATACTACTGTAAAAAAAGATATTGTATTACAAAAAGTTGAACACAACAGAGTAGCTTATTTAGGCAACAAATTCCCACTTGAAATAATTATTAATGCCAAACAACTAAAAGGAAAAACAACAACACTTACTGTTGAAAAGGGCGATGCTACACTATTTACCCAAAATATTAACTTTAGCTCAAATTCATTTACAACAACTATTCCTGTTTACCTTGATGCAAAAGAAACTGGCTTACAACGTTATAAAATAAAACTATCAACACTTGAGGAAGAACTTAATAAAAATAATAATTACAGAGACGTTTTTATTGAAGTATTAGATGCCAAGCAACAAATTGTAATTATCTCTGGAGCGCCACATCCAGATGTTGCAGCACTAAAAGAATCAATCGAAAAAAATCAGAACTATGAAGTTGAAAGTTATACAATAGATAATTTCGGCAAACCCGTAAAAAAATACAATTTAGCAATACTTCATCAACTACCAAATTCACAAAACACCGCAGCTAAAATTTTAAATGATATAAAAGTTGCCAACATTCCAGTATGGTCATTTACAGGAGCTTCCACCGTTTTAAAAAGCGACTTATCCATTGCCAGCTCAAACACAAAAACAAATGAAAGTGAAGCTGTACTTGAACAAAACTTTTCATTATTTACCATAACAGACGAACTAAGAACTACGATAAAAAAATTCCCCGCATTACAAACTCCTTATGGAAACTACCAAACAGAAAACAATGGCAATGCCTTTTTATATCAACGCATAGGTGTAATAGATACCAAAACGCCATTAATGTATTTTAGCTCATTAGGCGATAACAAAACTGCAATTTTTATGGGTGAAGGTATTTGGAAGTGGCGAATGCATGATTTTGCAACAAATAGTAATCACAACATATTTGACGAGTTTGTATCAAAAACAGTTCAATACCTTTCAGTGAAAGTAAACAAAAGCTTTTTCAAGGTACTTGGCAAAACTAACTTTATGGAAAATGAAGCTATTGAACTAGAAGCAGAAGTATATAACGAAAGCTATGAGTTAATTAATACTCCCGAAGTAACTATTACGATAAAAAATAAAGATGGTAAAAGTTTTCCTTATTCATTTAATAAAGTATCTAATGCTTACCGCCTAAATGCGGGCATGATGCCTGTTGGTGAATACAAGTATGAAGCACGTGTAAAAATTGGAGAAAAAATATATACACAACGTGGTGAATTTAGTATTAGTCCATTACAAATAGAATTAACAAATACAATTGCCGACCACCAATTACTCAATACACTTTCAAAAAAACATGGGGGAGCGTTATTTTATCCACAAAATCTAGAGCAATTAGGTGAAACGATAAGTAAAAGAGATGATATCAAATCGGTATCGTATTCTCAAAATAAACTATCGGATTTAATAAACCTTAAATGGATTTTCTTTATCCTTATAAGCCTTCTGAGTGTTGAATGGTTTATGCGTAAAAGAAATGGTGCTTACTAACTACTATAATGGGGTGAATTCATAAATACATAATTCAAATCCATCTTCCTTAAATTGTTTTACAAGTTTCATTCCTGCACAACTCTCCAACTCTTGTTTTGTTGTTTTACATGAAAATTCAGAAAACGCAGAGTCCCAGAAATAATAAAAGGGTTTATCTTTTTCAATAGTACAGTCTTTATAATACTCAAAACATTCTTTATTTTTTACTTTATCAAACGGGTTTAAATCAGCATAAAAAACAATTGCTGGATGAGCATAATAAATAGTATAATTATTTTTTCCGTTTACTTTAAACCACTCTGCAGCCGCTCTCTCCACTTTTTCATCGGCAACGGCCTTGCGCGGAAATTGATATAAATTAAATGGATAACCTACAACAAATAAAAAACAAACGGCTATTATAATTTTAGTTGCGTAGTTGGGTATTTTCAAATTAGAAAATTGGTTAACAGTATACATACACACAATAGCTGAACAAGGAATTGTACAGGCAAACACGCGTTCAAGTCCAGCAGAAGCAAACAAACCAAACCTCCATGATATGATATGAAAAAAAGTAAAAAGTAATGCAGGAATAAAAACCAATAGAATAACTTGCATACTGCTACCAGTGTGTTTAAATATATTCAATTCCTTATTTCTTATGATATTGAACAACAATATTGCAATTCCAACAACTAACAATATCAAATGTGGCTCGCCCCAAATGTTTTTATAAAATCGAAAAAAGTGAAACCAAGTTCCTTGTCCGTATGGACTTTCAACGGCATACGGCATTTCAGTAAAATACCACAAAAATGAATGACCAGCAAAATACCCAACAAATCCGTATATAAAAAAAGCTGTCAACAACGTAGGAATGTACTTCCATTGCTTGAAAAGCATCAAATAAAATGCATAATATACAACAATGAATATACCCTCGCTTCGTGAGAATATTAAAAAAGAGGCAACAATTGCTCCAATAAGAAACTGTTTTTTAAACAACAAATATGACGATAGTATAATTAGTAAACCAAACAATGGCTCTGTCATTGCACTTTGTAACATAACAAAGTAAAGCGGAGAAAAAATTACAATGGGGATAACCAACCAACTGTATTTTAAACCCAAATCACAACAAAAACGATAGCATACATAAGCTGATGCTAACCCACAAATAATATTAAAAATTTCAATCCCAATAAAACCAAACTGAGCAAATGGAGCACTTAATAAAATAAAAATAGGCTTACCCCAATGATGTAAAAAAAACTCGGGATAAGAATAAGAATATTTTGAAAAATAATAATGCCAAAAATTATCTGCCCCACCTTCACAAAATTCATTCTTAGGAGCAAAATAAATAAGAACCAAGAATGACATAAAAATCATTAAAAAGAGTCCTATTTTTTTTCCATTATACATGTTTAACAAAATTTATTTGAACAATTTAGAAAGGTGTACGAATTGAGCCTAAATATAAACAAATTAAGTAATTACCTTTTTTTATGCAGGTGAATTTATTTTTTTCGGACGAGTACAAAATTGTGAATCATAAATTATTTGTTTATCTTTATCATATATAATATACATCTTATGATAACAAAAGATACCGTTTCAATTAAAGTTCAAAAAACAACACACTCACGTGTAAGTGAACTAGACTTTAATAATATTTCGTTTGGAAAAGTTTTTTCTGACCATATGTTTCTTCTTGATTATAAAGACAATCATTGGGGAGATGGTCAGATTGTGCCATATGGTTCGGTTTTGATGAGTCCATCAACATCGGCACTACACTACGGCCAAGCTATTTTCGAGGGAATGAAAGCGTATAAAAACGAAAAAGGCGAAATTGCATTGTTTCGTCCGCTCGACAATCACAAACGTATCAACATTTCAGCTGAACGTATGTGCATGCCTACCATCCCTCAAGAATATTTTTTAGAAGGCTTAAAAGAATTAATAAAACTTGATGAGGCTTGGATACCAACTGCTGCAGGTACATCATTATATATCCGTCCGTTTATTATTGGAACAGACGAATTTATTGGTGTTAAACCTTCAGATACGTATCGTTTTTACATATTTACATCACCTGCTGGTGTATATTACAATAAACCGGTAAAGGTATTGGTTGAAACCAACTTTATTCGCGCTGTAGAAGGTGGTGTTGGCTATGTAAAAGCTTCGGGCAACTACGGACGTTCTTTATTTCCTACTAAATTAGCACAACAACGTGGCTATGATCAAATCATTTGGACCGATGCCCGTAATCACCGCTATTTAGAGGAGTCGGGAACGATGAATTTAATGTTTGTAATTGATGATGTATTAATTACAGCACCTCTTGGCGACACAATACTTGCAGGTATCACACGTGATAGTGTGCTTACGATTGCTCGCGATTGGAAAATAAAAGTACAAGAACGCAAAATAAGTATTGACGAAGTAATTGATGCGCATAAAAAAGGAACACTGCAAGAAGCTTTTGGTACAGGTACTGCAGCTACAATAGCCCACATCTCACAAATTGGGTTTGAAGGAAAAGATTACGTACTGCCGAACACTACTGAAAACTCTATTTCAAACCGAGTTGCTCAAGAGCTTGAGGACATTAGGAAAGGAAGAACTGAAGATGTACACAACTGGATGTATAAAATTTCTTAAATAAAAGTAAGTTTACATACACAAAAGAAGCTGTTTAAAATAAAATTTAAACAGCTTCTTTTGTTTAAAAAGGATATCCAATACCAATATTAAAAGAAAAGAAATTATATTTTTTTTGATGCGATTCGTTATAAGCATCTTTCCATTGCTTATCAAAAAAGTGATTTAGCACCCATCTGTCGTTTTCTAAAAATTGTGGGTCTCGTATTTTAATACCCGTATCAAATCGGATAATAAAGAAGCTAAAATCAGCACGAATACCAAAGCCTGTTCCAATTGCTATTTCTTTATAAAATCGATTTAGCTGAAAATCTCCACCAGGTCGCTTTTCATCAGGGTGCCTTAGCCAAACATTACCAGCATCTATAAATAAGGCTCCATTAATAATTTTAAACATTTTTAAACGGTATTCTATATTCGCTTCTAACTGACCATCGCCAAAGTTCCATAAAAAAGCAGTAGAATCTGAATATGAACCAGGCCCTAAGGTACGTGCCTGCCATGCTCTTATTCCATTTGCACCACCACTAAAAAATGTTCGCTCAAATGGTAATACATTAAAATTAGTAAGCGGTTTACCCATGCCTGCAGCAATACGAAAAACTACTTTATTTATTTCACTCGAACTGTAATAATAACGATAATCAATATCAAAACGGAGGTATTGAGAATAGGCTATATCTAAAACGGTATAACGCCCCAGATCGTCTTTTTGATATGTGTTTGGTTTTATTGAATTAACAACATTGTAAAACCCTCTTAAACTATTGCCTGACGACTCTAGATTAACATTAAAATAAGAAAAACTTCTTCGCTTCTTAGCATTTTGGTCATTGAATACAAATGAATATTTTGTAGTTGGCGTTAAGTGGCTATTAAAGCTATTAAGAATAAAAACGTTTTGTACTTTTTCAGTAAGATACTTTTCAAAGTTATCGCTTAAGCCAACTTTAACAAAGTTGATCTCTATTGGTT
>JBASCV010000256.1:0-1551 GCA_049651825.1 Bacteroidia bacterium | reverse complement strand
TAAAAAAAGCGTTATTCACAAAAATAAAGCAGCTAACTTGAAATCAAAATTGACTAAAAAAGTAAATGCTTTAAAAAAGTAATTTAAAGATAATCAATAGGTTACAAAAAAAGCTCCGCTAACAAGCGGGGCTTTTTTTGTTTTGCATTTTTTGCTACCTCCTCTATAATTATACTTAACATTCAACAAAAGTGGACGAAAACAAACAAGCATTTGGAATAAAATCGTGGGCAGAACAAGACCGCCCCCGTGAAAAAATGCTGGAAAAGGGGCGTCAAGTAGTTACTGATGCCGAACTGATAGCAATATTAATAGGTTCGGGCAATAAAAATGAAACGGCAGTAGAATTATCGAGGCGTATATTGGCCAGTGTAAATAACAATTTGAACGAACTAGGAAAATTGAATGTTGCTGAGCTATCCAAATTTAAAGGTATTGGCACCGCAAAGGCTATAAGCATTGTTGCTGCATTGGAATTGGGTAGGCGAAGAAAGGAGTCGGAAGTTGTAAAACGCGAAAAAATTACTTTAAGCAAAGATGTGTTTGATATTATGCATCCATTATTAATGGATTTGCCGCATGAAGAGTTTTGGTTGCTGATGCTCAATAGAGCAAACTTGGTAATAAAAAAACAATTGTTAAGCAAAGGTGGAGTATCGGGCACTGTAGTAGATACAAAGCTTATTTTTAAAGCGGCAATAGAAAATACGTGTAGCTCTATTATTATTTGCCATAACCATCCTTCGGGCAATTTAAAACCAAGTGAAGCCGACATACGCATTACCAAAACCATAAAAGAAGCTGGTAAACTAATGGAAATACCTCTATTGGATCATTTAATTATAAGCGATAGTGGGTTTTATAGTTTTGCGGATGAGGGGGTGATTTGAAAGTATTGTGGTATGAAATGAAAAAGACCCGCAATTAGCGGGTCTTTTTGTTGTCCGACCAGGACACCAACCCACCGAATCAATTCAATTTCATTCAACTACCAACGCTCTACAAACCCCAATATTTAAAGCATATATAAAAGCAAGTCAATTGGTTAAAATCGAAAATAATCGAAATTGTTCGTAAAAAGTGGACACAAAAACGGACACACTTGAGAATAAATGATAAATTTGCTATGCTTTATCAAAATCAAGAGAAAAATGCTCCGGTTAAATTTCAATCTAAGGAATCCCAAAAGTGATAATAGTACCCCTATACGTTTAATTTCAAGGTGGAATAAAAACAAACTACGTTATCATACGGGGCTATTTATAGCACCCGCCAACTGGGACGCAAAAGAACAAAAGGGTAAAATCACCAAACGACTTCCTGAGAATAGTCTGATTAATGCTAGGTTAGCTGATATTGAAAAAATAGCCCGTAAAATATTTGACCAATATACATTAGACCATAATCAAGAACCGAACAAACAGGTTGTAACCCCTCCTAAAAGTCGGACTGTATAAAAGTAGACTAAAAATCTTAATTTTATATGGTTATGAAAAAACAAAAATTCACAGAGAGTCAGATTGTAAATGCAATCAAAGAACATGATGCAGG
>JBASCV010000255.1:0-17490 GCA_049651825.1 Bacteroidia bacterium | reverse complement strand
CCTGCATCATGTTCTTTGATTGCATTTACAATCTGACTCTCTGTGAATTTTTGTTTTTTCATAACCATATAAAATTAAGATTTTTAGTCTACTTTTATACAGTCCGACTTTTAGGAGGGGTTACACCAGCGAAATAGTCGGCTTCGATTTCGATTGTTTCTTTTTGGGTGTTACCGTGGAAAGATGCGTGTGGTTGTAATTTGCCAGACTTTAAATCAATTCTATGTTCGTCTATTAAAAAATGTCCGAGCTCATGGGCTAAAGTAAAACGACCTTTTTTTGACTCTTCAGAATTTCCAAGATCAGTGTTTATATGGATATGAAAATCATCTGCATCGGAAACAAGCATTCCATCAAAAGCATTTTCATACTTGTCATAATGAATGAAGAGTTCTTCAAACTCTGCGATACTTGCTAACTCAGTTTTATTCCCAGAAGAAAAATTATTTGCTACAATTTCAGCAAGAGTGCTAATCTTCTTTTTTCTTGCTTCCGTCATCTTTCGCGTTTTGGTGGTTTTTCATCATCTTATCCAATATATGCTTCGGAAGACTTCCACTACCATTTCGCGCAACCATTTTCAACTGACTGGAGTTCTGACTTTCATCTGGATTAAGTTTTTTAACTACTGCTTCTGTTTCGAAAACATGTTTCAAGATCCGTTCATGATTGATAGAGCCTTCTGAACAAATGTTTGGATCACCAAACAGTTTTTCAAATCGGGTTAATTCTAGTTCATTACTTGGAAATAAAAAACCAGTTGAAGCCAACCACTCCGTTAGATGCTCTGGGGCTATTTGTTTTTTACTTGTTCCCATAGATTTCAATATGTTTATTGAAAGCGTCAAACGCTTCCTTTTTGTATACCTGAACAGAATTTTGTGTAAGGTCTAATTCATTTCTTAATCCCTTAAGAAGTTGCCGCGGCATTTGATGCCCTTCCCTTTGGTGCATATGATATGTAAGAAAAATTATTTTGTGTTTTGGAGAGAGAGATGCAAGCGCGCTGTCAATTAGCTCCTTCTTTTTTCTTAGCTCTTTTTTCGCCTCGGCTGGAACATTGAGGTTTTCAACGTTCAGTTCCCTTATAATTTGTTCCTCTCCTGTATAAGGTAATACGCCAATACCATTATCCTGATTTTTTTTATCAATTAATACCCTGGAAGCTATTCTGTATAGGTAAAGTTTGATGCAGAGATTAATATCACCCTTGGTACATTTTGATTTATTAAATCCATTCGGGTATTTCAGGAATTTTTCAAAGACCCTTTCTGCAATACTATCACCTTCTTCTTTTGAATAGCCAAAATGAGGGCAAATCTCCCGGCACTTTTGAAGGATGTCTTTTTGTAAACGAAACATGAACGCCAGAGCTGCTTTTTTAGCCAACTCAACGTATGCAGGCTCATCTTTGCTCCTGATATACTCAATTAAGTCTTCGGTTGTTTCGTTTTCTAATTCTTTCCAACTCATAAAGGGGTGTCTATTTATACTACCAAATTCCATTAGTAATGGATTTGGTAGTTTATATGGGGGTTAGAGAAAATCACGTCTGGAACCCCATAGTAAAGATAAAAAAAATAGTTTAATAATCATCTAACAACCAGCAAATTATGAGCGGATTTTCTACTCACTCCAAGATTCACAACAGGATAAGCCAGTTTGTAAAATGGATTACTCCCGAAGAAGACACAGAAAAAACAATTGATAAACAAGCAGATGAGATTAGAGGCCGGATAAAGGACAAAGCTGAAGAGGACGGTCTTACCGTACTTTCCATGCCTTATTCTGGCTCTTACGCCAAAAACGATGGAATTCGCCGCCACCTGAGGGGCAACTCCGAGGTCGAAGGTCAGGACGTTGACATAGCCTTTATAGTCAAAAGAAAAGACAAAAACGAAAAAGAAATAACGGAACTCATTTATCGTTTTGAAGGGTATGCTAAAAAATCTTATCCAAAAACCTCTATTACAACTACCAAAAGTTCCGTTGAGATGGATTTCTCTGCTACAAAGCTGAATTATGACATTGTACCGTTACTTGAAACTGATGTTAGCGATCGCCAGGAACTCATAAGGCGTGATACCGGGGAAAGAAGAAAAACTTCCATCATTAAGCACATCGAGTTCGTAAAAAAGCGTACGAATGCCAGTAATGAACTTAAAGGAGTTGTAAAGTTCAATGATTGCCTTAGATTGGTTAAATGGTGGCGCTATTTTCAACAAGAAAATTCAGGTGTTTTCGGCAATGGAGACAACGACAAAAAGGTACCGAGCTTTCTACTTAACCTGTTGTGCGCAAAAGCATACGATGAACGCAAGGTTCAAACAACCTGGGCACAAACAATGGCCGATTGGTTTGGATTCATCGCAAACACCGTTCGTAACCGCAAGCCAGTTGTATTTAGCGACTACGTCTCAAACCCGCAAATTGATTCTACAGCATTATGGGTAGTGGCCGACCCAGTAGACCCTACTAACAATATTGTCAAGAATTGGCAGGAATATCAAATCAATGAACTCGCTAAATGGTTCGAAGAGGCACGGGACACAATGATACGCGCTATTTCTCGTGATACCGATGGCGATAATACAGGAAGCATGGAACATTTAGTTGAACTTTTTGGAACACCATTTAAACAAAATTGCGAATAATATGAGCTACACATCTACATTTTCAAACACCGACACCTACACTGATTCCAGAGCGAAATATGTTATGGACAAGGTTTCTGATGACTTTCATCATTTAATTGCCAGGGGATTCAAATATCCCGGAAAGCAGGAAATTCAAAATTGGCGGGATGATTTGCTTTTTCTTATGAAAAACAAAGCGCTGATTAAATTTCAAATTAAGTTCGAATTTCCCAACGGAGGAAAAGAAGCCTGGGAATATGTGCTTAAAGCGGATAATTCCATTCAAACGGACAATAAGTCTGGTGGAAAAGATCTCTACGATTACCACGTTGATACGACAGTTTCAATTGTGATTAACAGGGATCACTCTAACCAAGATGTTAATGATTATCTTGAGAAAAGAGGATGGGTAAGCGGAGGTGTTTTTGTAACTGGCACTACAACCGTCCATGGAGGATATTCAAAAGAAGGATATGGATTTACTAATAACATTATAAAAGCATGACAAAAGCACTTACATTACATAAGACAGTACATCCTCACAAGGAAATAGCTAAGAAGTTCGATCACATTTTTGGAATAGACGATCACAAGTTTCAGGTGTTATCAATGCTGCAAATGATTCTGGACAAATCAGCTTATTCGAAATGGAAAGACCAACACCATAAAGGTGTCAGGATTTTTGCTGATGACAACTTGGTAGTTTCACCCCTCATCATCTTTTCTGGAGATGTAGGTTGTGGTAAAACTGAACTTGCACAGACTGTAGGCACACCGCTCGCACATAAAATGGGTGGCAAAACTATCCATTGCTTTGAAACGCCTTCTGATATTCGAGGAGGGGGGCACGTTGGTGAACTATCCACAAGAATTACGGCAGCGTTTGAACAGGCAAAAACACAAATCTCCAAAGGTGAATATGGTATTCTGATTATTGATGAAGGGGACGATTTAGCAACCAGCCGTGAACAAAACCAGGCTCACCATGAAGACAGAGCAGGTGTTAACGTTTTAATAAAAGAATTGGAACGGTTGGCAACTGAAAAAATAAATCTTGCAGTAATTCTTATTACCAACAGACTTTCTGCTTTGGATCCAGCTGTTATCAGGCGCGCAAGCTTAAACCTTGATTTCGAAAGGCCAGAGCCGGCTCAATTGAAACCCTTCTTTGAACTTCTTCTTGCGGGAACTAATCCAACTGATGAGCAAATAACATCATTGATGGAAATCTGTGAAGCCAAATCACCCAAATTTAATTTTTCTGATATCAGAAGAAAAGCTTTTGTACAAGCATTTGTAGAGGCTATACACTCCAACAAACCTTTTGGGGCAGATGCGTTAGGAGAAAAACTAAAAACACTTGTTCCATCACCAGTATTTAATTCTGAACTATGAAAGAGAAAATAATAATTATAAAACACGCGATACTTGATTCTATTGAAGACAACGAAGTTTTAAGTGCGCTGCCAGATAGGTTGAATGACCTGGAACCAATTATTTTTACGGTTGCACCTGTGAGAACTACGCTTGAAGAAAGCGGCGACATTCATTGGCAAACGGCAGCGGATCTCCAGCGACAACAATACGAGAATGAAATTCTTCCTGTAATTAACGCTAATAAATCAAGCGTAATTGCTTATTTTGGTATGGCTCCAATTCCTTTGGCAATCCATATGGGTTACCTTATAGAACCCATTAAAAAGGTTTTGGTATTTCAAAAGCATCATCAAACAAAATCGTGGAAATGGAGTCAGAATTCTTCTGATCCATTTGATGTAAAAGTAAACGGTATTCCAAAGGATAGATTTGAATCCTCGGGAGATGTTATTCTGAGAGTTAAAACCTCTTTTGATATTAACCCGGAGCTGACTACTGATCTTATTAAACAACACTCAAAAGAAATTGATGTTGAGACTTCGGTGTTCAATACCGATGTATTCAAAACAGTCGAGCAGCTCGAAAGTTTTGCTAATGCGTACAGTTCATGCATTGATGCTGTTGCGAACTATCTTCCTAAAGCGGATACTATTCACCTGTTTGCAGCTGTACCGGTAGGTGTTGCTTTTTTGTTAGGAACAAAAATCAATCCCAATCTACATCCTCGGATTCAAACTTATCAGTATAGCAAGGTCAACGGAGGTACGTACGATGCTGCACTTGTTGTTCAATTAAAAAATGTAGGTGTAAGACCTCTGACACAAGAAGAGCGGAAAGAGGTAGATGACCTAAGAAATATTCTAAGTAAAGAATATGAAGCGATTAAAGAATTTGTTGAAGCTATTGCAGAGGATAGAAAAACCACGCAGGGAAAAGATTCATGGGCTTCACCGCTTTTCAAAAATGGCAATTCTCCTCAACCCTTAAAAGAAGGTAGGTGGAGATATATGCCGACAATTGAGAGTACGCCAATAATGAAATCAAAGTTAGATATAACGCAGAAGGATACCGGTGAGCGTTTTTATGATGAGTTCAATAAAACGTGGATGCTTGACGATAATTTCTTGTTTGCATTAAAGACAAGATTAAAAACGGAAGAAAAAATTAAACAAGCGTTTCGCCTATTCATCTTTCATGAATCATCGCATTTCTCTCTAGGCCTTAGCTCATTTCAAGCTACAGGAATTGGAAGGTTTCCAAGAGTGTTGGAAGAAGCGGATTTTTATGCTGATGTGTGGGCACTAATACATGAATATGGATATACCTTGCATAATACCGGTGTTAAAAATGTTCAAGATACCTCCACATTCTTTTCATCGTTAATTGAATTGGCTTTAGAAACTTTCTGGGCTTTTGACGCGAATATAGATATGTCCCGCCCTCAAATTAGGAGAGTAAACAGGTATTTGCTTTGGTACTTTATGTATTCCCAACTAAAACTTGTTCAGTATTCCAGCCAGGAGGACCTGTTTGAAGCGCTAACAGTAAAACCCATAATTGATTTGCGAGGACCAGCCACAAAAGGCGATCCAATAGGTAGAACGGAATATATTTTCAACCAAAATGCTAACTATTCAGTATCGCTGTCTATTTATGATCGAATGAATCGGATAATCCGAGCTACGGCAGATGTACATATGCCTTTAGGTGACATACCGAAAGCGTTTATACAACGTAATGGTGATCGGCTTAAAGAAATTATACATGCTTTTTGTGACATGGTATCAAAATAAGTAACTTATTATTAAGCCGGGATTATATTGCTGAAGTAGAGACGCAAATAAACAGTTCCTGATCTTATATGGTGCTATTAGGAGCTTTTAAAAAGCAAAAGAATATAAGTTTAAGCGTGAAATGAACTGGATTTCCTAATGAGCTCAGGTAAATTTGCCATGCAATTAACCGAATAAAACACAAAAGGGGAGTACCTTTGGTACCCCCCTTTCCCATGGCAAATCAGCGTACTATTTGATGGAATAGCCGAGTTGCACTTTCGCAATGGAAATTAGACTTTCGATTCTATCTTTTGTGAATTGATTACTTACAGCAATCACCGCATCACGAAGTTTTACTTCTTCTTCGGGTTTGATAAAAAATCGTTGGCGTTCCTTCGACATCTTCTTTGCTTCTGAAATAGGCTTTATCAATCCGTATGGCGGAATAATTTCATCGGGAAATAATTCAAGTGCTCCTTTCAAACTCAATCTTTTGTCCTTAGCTGCCTGGGCTACGATTGCATGAGCCAGCCTTCCCTTGTTGTATTCCTTTCCGTTAAATTTATACTTCGTCAGATCGCGGCCACCTTGGTTATTTTTGACTTTAGTTGACTTCCCTTCATCATTATCCTCGGATGGGACAGATATTTCCGCAGCAACGGGCTTCTTCTCCTTTTCGAACTGTGGCACAATATCTTTCGCATCAATCAATGTGTAATTTTTCTTTCCATCAGATTCTTTCAATTTTACTTCACCCGACTTTACCATAATACTCAGTATAGAATAGATTTGAACGAATGGGATTTTCCCTTTCGTTTCATAACTAATTTCCTGTGGCGAAACAGTTGTTTTTTCTCTTAGCATTTCTGTGATTTTTGCTTTAGCTTCTTCAGTTTTCATTTGGTATGGTTTAAATGTTATAAAGCGAGTGTAGAAGATTTCCACGATACGACTGCGGAAAAAAGGGCTAAAATTCAGTGGAAAATACTTGAAACATCCATTTTTGTTAGGCACCAAGCCTTTCGGAGAATAAAAGTTTCTAACCTTAGTATGTTCGGAAAGGAATTATCTTTGAAAAGAGAAAAACGACCTTCATTTTGAAGGATTAAAAAATCTATAATATGGCAATACCATTTTTTACCAAAAAATTAGTGATAGAAGAACTGACTCATTTAACCTATCCTAATCAATATATTCGTTACTATACTTTTTTCCGGTCAAAGAAATACAGTGATTTAACCCTTGATCCTCAAATTCATCAAGTCTATGCTGAATATCTTTTTGAACCAAAATATAGGATAGGAACTTTACTTCAGCAAATGAATGATGAAATAGAATATTTAGCAACTCATTCAGGTGAAACGCAATTAAATTTATTGTTTAACTCCCTTGAGCAGGATCTAAATGAAATAGAAGAAAAATTCAAACGTGAAAACATCATAGAATCTATTACAAAAAGAAACCAGGAGATTTCAAAAAAACTGGAGGTAATTGTTGACAAGAGAGGCAAAACTAGTCCCATTTCACTTATTGAACTTTCGGGCATAGACGAATATATTAATGAACTCCAAGAAATTTTCACAGCCTTTAAGAAAGTTGTAAAAAATTATTTGAAATTATTTAAAGACGGTAAACTCATCCCACGAAAATCCTTTACAGTAGAGATTTCAGAAACCGAATCTTTGATAGCACCATTTATGGATAAAACGAGAAGAGATAAACAAAAATTGTTAAAAGAGAAATCTTCGTTGGATCAATCAGTATACTCTTCATATAAGTTGAAAAATAATTCTCCATCGGTAAAAAAATCAATTACCGACTTAATGAACACTTTGATAAAGTTTAAATTTATTGATAGTGGAACTTTAATTTCAGATTTTCGATCAGTGTTTAGTGGCGATGGAGTTAGTAAAAGGATATTATGGACTAGAACTGTTTCCGAATTACACTACTTTATTGACAAGCTTTATGAATTATTTGAAAACAGTGAAAATACAAAGTGGCAAGTCTCTGCAAATTGCTTTGTTGATAAAAAAGGCAATAGTTATATTCCAAGAAATCTTGGTAAAGCAAAAATAACTGAGGTAAAAGCAAATTCGATTGAGCAATTAAATAAATGTTGTGATCATCTATTGACCACAAAATAGTCACGACAGAGTAAAATAATTTTCTATAAATATTTTCAACTCTTTCCTTTTATAAGCGCCAGTAGGCGCTTTTTTTATTCCCGACATTCCCGACACCCCACACTACACAAGGGTTTTAAGGCACATTTCAGCCTAGTATGTGGGTATCTTTACAATATAAAATAATTAAAACCTCAACGTCATGAAAACTTCAAATTTATTCAACCAAAATTTAGAAAAATTCTCTAACTGGTTAAAAAATCATTACATAAAAGCTAATGGACAAAAATTCAAAAGCTCTAAGCAATACTCATATTATATGCAATTAGCATGTGCCGATTTAAGTTTCAATAGAGATCAGTTTGCTGGTATTAATCAAGCTGGTGTATTGAAGGTGATTCTTAAATCGTTAAAAAACTCGGGATTATTTAAAAGTCGCACATCCAAATTACAAAGTGATATTATTAGTGGGTTCAATGCTTATATCACTTTTAAATCATCTTCTCAAAACATTGCTTAAGTAAATACAGTCCGGCCGGCTGACTTAATCAAATCCTTGCGCAAGGTTTAATTCAACAAATAAGTTAAACCTAAAAAACCAAATCAAAATGAAAGCACCAATCATGGTGAAGGTTACAGACCTTCGCCCACACTCTTCCTACGCCAAAATTTATTCTACTACTAATGCGCAGTTTGTTCTTCTTGTGGATTCTATCCGTGCTACAGGTGGTTTATTAGAACCAATTGTCATCAATAAGAAAAATCAAATTCTTAGCGGTGTACAACGCTGGCGTGCATATAAGGAGTTAGACAAAGACGTTATTCCTGCTATTGTGATTGACAAGCCTGAGGCGGACGAAGTGTTTTATATCATATCGTATAATCGCTATCGCGAAAAATCCATTCAGGAAAAATACCTCGAGATTGATATGATGAAGCGATACTGGGGCAAGAAGCAGGGCGAACGTACTGACCTAAAGACCGGACTGTCAGAAGAGGAAAAATTATCTACTCGAGCCCGCATCGCACAAACCATGAACATCTCAGAGGGTAATGTTTTTAAAATTGAAAAGATTGCTCAACACAATAAAGACTTGTTTGTGTTAATTGACTCACGGGAGTTGTCTTTGAACGAAGCATACCAACGCGTTCCTAAAACTAAAAAGGTTAAAGCCAAGAAAAAGAACGACTCAACAACATCTAGCAATGGAGAAATCCCCGAAGAGATTATCTCCTGTCAATGCCCGAAATGCGGTCACGAATTTAAAAACTAAAAACTCAACGCTATGGAAAATCAGAAAAAGAAAAAGCAAACTCGTGAGTTAAGATTATTAGCTCTTGAGCATACAGCAGAGATTGTATTCGCCTCTTTATTTGCGGGTGGTGGAGGATCGAGCAAAGGCTATCACATGGCTGGTCTTAAAGAGGTTCTAGCCATCGAATGGGATAAACATGCGAGAAAGGTATTTGAAGCCAACTTCCCTGATGTACCTGTGAGGAATGCCGATATATCCCAACTCACAGGTGAAGAATTTTTAAAAATGATGAATCTGAAAAGAGGGGAATTAGATGTTTTCGATGCAAGCCCACCATGTCAGGCCTTTTCGAGGAGTAATACGAGCCGTAAAACCGGTGATTCAAGAAACTCATTGTACTTCAACACCCTAAATCTAATTAATGAAGCCCAACCGAAAGTTTTTGTTATAGAAAATGTTGAAGGTATGCGTATGGGCAAAATGAAAAAGGTTTGGAATCAAATTGTGCGAATACTAAAATTGATGAATTATTATGTGGAATTCAAAATAGTCAAGGCGGAAGAATATAGTGTGCCACAAAAACGCAGACGACTTATTATGGTAGGTGTTCGTTTAGATATTCAACGACAGTTTGGAATTACCGGTCTTTTTCCTGAGCCTAATCTTGCCAATGTGCCGAATATGGCAATTAACAAAGTCTTACCGTACATCTTCGGTTATTCACCTGGGCAGTTTCAAGACAAGTTTACGTTTGCAAGCGAGCCAATGTGTACTATAACAAAAACAGCATCGGCTTGGGTGTATGATAAGGATGGCATGAGGCGTAAGCCAACTATTGATGAACTCAAGGTTCTATCCTCTTTCCCGAAAGACTTTAAACTGTTCGGTTCATTTACAGCTCAATGGGCACGAATCGGAAATGCTGTTCCGCCTAATATCACTAAGGCTATTGGTCTACATATCAGGAATCATATTCTTACAAAGCAAGTAATGGATTGGTGCAATCATCAACGAAATGATTCCGCATTCAAAATGGCAGCATAGGAACATTAGACAAAGTAAACAACGGTAAAAATTCAAAAACATGAAAACGATAAAACTATCTATTAAGGAATTTCAGAAACTTATGGCAAATGGTTCAATTGGTCACCACTTGAATGAAAAATCTGTCGCAACTTACAAATCTCAAATTACTTCTCTGTTTAGGCGATTTGAGATCGAAGAGCCAGAATATTCCAACTACTCTCCTGATGACTTAAAAGCTCTTTTTGATCTTGTGGAAGAAGATCAGCTAAAAAGTCGTTTCTATTGCGATAATTCGTATAAAACGATCCTATCTGCTCAGAAATGTTTTTTAAACTATGCCAATTTAAAGTATTATGGAGTGGTAGTCGAAGGGAAGCGAATTACTAAGAATAGGATTTACACATGTCAAAATACAAAGTGTAAATCAATTCTTTGGAAAATCCTGAACTTTTTTGGCCTATTAAAATATATCTAAACCAGAGGTAATTATCTTTTTTTTAGTGACTCTGAAACATTATTTTGACCACTCTGAAACAAACTCTGAAACATTTTTGGCTCCTATCGAGTCCAATTGGCTCCTATTGGTCAAAACTAATGGGTTGATTTTAAAGCAAAAGGCATAAATCGTAGTGATTCATGCCTTTTTACCATTGCTGGTTGAGGTCCCGAGCGGATTCGAACCGCTGTAGGAGCTTTTGCAGAGCTCAGCCTAGCCACTCGGCCACAGGACCATTATTGAATAATTGGATTGCAAAAATAAACAAAATTTACGATTCCTGATTATTTTTTTCTGTGTTTACTGAATATTGTTCTAAACAACTAGCACACAGGCAATTGTCGAAGGTTTGTTTTAAATGATTTAGTGTTTCTGGCTTAACAAACAGTTGTTCGCACCAGCAGCTGGTAGTATCACAACCGCATTGAAAAGGGGCATTGCATTTAGAACACTTTTTTTGAGGCATTCTTATTCCGAAATAATAATACTTACCCTATCCACATTTCCGTTCATTGGAGGGTTTAGCTTAGTTACTTTTACTTCAATTTTTTTCAAGCCCTTTAACGTGCTTTTTAGTTCATTTACAATACGTTGACCAACCTGTTCAATCAGTTGAGAGCGAATGGCCATTTGTTTTTTAACCACCTCATACACAACAACATAGTCAATCGTTTGCGTTAAATCATCGGTTTGGGCAGCAATTGTAAAATCCGTTTCCATGGTTACATCAACGGTATAATTGGTTCCAATTAAACCTTCTTCGGGCAAACAACCGTGATATGCGTATACTTTTATGCCTTCAACTACAATTTTGTGCATTTTTATTTGAGTTTGAGGCAACAAAAGTATGTAAAAATCAGAAGTAAGAAGTATTTTTGGTTATAACAAAACAAAAAAGGCTACTGTTTTCAAAACAATAGCCTTTTTCGGGAAAACCTTACGGCCTTACTCTTGATTAGTTACCTGGCATGATTGGTTCCATACCTTTTATCGTGAATACTGTGATGGTGGTGGTGATGTGAAGCAGGCGGATGATGATGGGTTTGCTGTGTACTTGATGATTTTTTTACACTAAACCAAGCAATGGCTATAATTGCTACAAACCCAACTATCATATAAATGTAGCTCATTGTGGTTTCGTGCTCCGCCTGTTCTTTTGTTTTGGTAAAAGTTTCGCTTTCGGCCATGCATTGCACAAACGAAAACACCGTCAACAAAATAAGCAAAGCACCACTTTTAAAATTGCCAATTCTGTTGGTTTTAAAGGATTTTTCAATGAACGTTTCCATGATTTCATGTTTTTAAATAACAAGCATCTATAGAAATAACGATTAAGGCTATGTTTTATTTCAACAAAACACTCGTTTTTGCTTACTTGTACGTATTTTACACATTGGTGGTTACATAAATAAATTTTGTTGTTTGGTATATTCGTTGTATATTTGCATCGTTAAAAAATGTGAGAGAAACAAAAGAGGGGCCAATAAGCCCCTTTTCTTTTGTACATAATACAAGTTATGATTACGGTTGAACAAATAAAAAAACTAACAAACGAAAAGCTGGAGGGCACTACAAATTTTATTGTAGACATTAGCATAAAACCTGGCAATAAAATTACCATTTTGTTGGATAACGATAATGGTGTTTCTATTGGCGATTGTGTTGCTATGAGTCGTCATGTAGAGTTTAGTTTAGATAGAGAAACGGAAGATTTTGAGTTAAATGTAATGTCGCCAGGACTTACTGAGCCTTTTAAAATATTACGTCAGTACGAAAAATACATCAATAAAGAAGTGGATGTAGTAACCAAAGAAAACAAAAAGCTTACAGGAAAATTACTTTCGGCTAATAATGAAGGCATTGTGTTAGAAGTTCAAACAAAAGAAAAGGTAGAAGGAAAAAAATCAAAACAAACAATAATTAATAACATACCCTTAACATTTAATCAAATCAAAGAAACTAAAGTTGTAATATCATTTTAATCTTAAAAAAAATGGAAAGTATCAATCTAATTGAATCATTCTCTGAATTCAAAGAAATTAAAAACATCGACAGAGCAACATTAATGAGCATCATTGAAGATGTGTTTCGTAGCATGCTTGTAAAAAAGTTTGGAACTGACGAAAACTTCGATATCATTGTAAATCCTGATCGTGGAGATATTGAGATGTGGCAAAACCGCGAAATAGTTGACGATGAATTTGCTGAAGATAGTTTTGATTATGATGAGGCAAAACACATTAGTTTAACGGAAGCTCATAAAATTGACGATAGCTTTGAACTTGGCGAAGAGGTAACAACACCTGTTAAATTAGAAGACTTTGGAAGACGTGCAGTATTAGCTGTTCGCCAAAACTTGATTTCTAAAATTTTAGAATTAGAAAAAGATAGCTTGTATAAAAAGTACAAAGAGAAAGTGGGCGAAATTATGGTGGGTGAAGTATATCAAATTTGGAAAAAAGAGTTGCTTATTTTAGATGAAGAAGGAAACGAATTAATTTTACCTAAAACAGAGCAAATACCTTCTGATTTCTACAAAAAGGGAGATACAATACGTGCAGTAGTTCAACGTGTAGAAATGAAAAACAATACACCAGTAATTATTTTATCACGTAGCTCGCCAGCGTTTTTGGAGCGTTTGTTTGAATTAGAAGTTCCTGAAGTATTTGACGGACTTATCACCATCAAAAAAATTGTGCGTGAACCAGGCGAAAGAGCTAAAGTTGCTGTAGAATCTTACGATGATAGAATTGACCCAGTAGGAGCTTGCGTTGGTATGAAAGGTTCTCGTATTCATGGTATTGTGCGTGAGTTGCGCAACGAAAACATTGACGTAATTAACTTTACAGGGAATAACTCATTGTTTATAACACGTGCATTGAGTCCTGCAAAAATTACATCTGTAAAATTAGATGAGGAAACAAAACGTGCTGAAGTGTACTTAAAACCTGATCAAGTATCATTAGCTATTGGTAAAGGTGGCCACAACATTAAACTTGCTGGTAAATTAACAGGTTATGAAATAGACGTTTATCGCGATACGGATATTGATACCGAAGATGTTGATTTAGAAGAATTTGCAGACGAAATTGATAGTTGGGTATTGGATGAGTTGAAAAATATTGGTTGCGATACAGCAAAAAGTGTGTTAGAGCTTTCAACCGAAGAGCTTGTAAAACGTACTGATTTAGAAGAAGTAACAGTAAATGAAGTAAAAGCAATTTTACAATCAGAGTTTGAATAAACCCTTACGAATTACGAATTTTAACGAATTTACGAATAAGCGTTAAAGTTTGTTATCGATTAAGAAATACAGATTATTCACAACACTAGTAGTATAAAAATAAATTTAAAAAGAGAATCAAACAAATTTGTAATTCGTTAAAATTCGTTATTCGTAATAAGAATTCGTAGTAAATAAAATATGACAGAAAAAACAGGTCAACGATTAAGTAAAGTAGCAAAGGAATTCAATATTAGTACATCTACTATTCTTGATTTTCTTAAAAGCAAAGGACACGTTGTAGAAAACAATCCAAACGCTAAACTAACAGAAGCTCACTACTCGCTATTGGCGAAAGAGTATCAATCAGAAAAAGCGGCTAAGGAAGAAGCGCAACAAGTTGCTAGCACTAATATCAGAGCTAAAAAAGAAAGTATTTCTTTAGAAGAAGATGTTAAAAAAGTAGAGCCTCGTAAAACAGACGAAGATGATATTATTATCATTAAAAACGTACAAAACATTGCTCCGGCAGAAAAACCTGTTGTAGCTGAAGAGCCTAAAAAACCAATAGAACAGCCTGTTGCTAAAAAAGAAGAAGTTGAAGCACCTGCAGATAACGAAAAATCAAAATCTGACATAAAATTTACTATTGTTTCTAAAATAGATCTTGATGCGTTAAATAGCAAAACAAAGCCGAGCAAAAAATCGAAAGCTGAAAAAGAAGAAGAAAAGAAAGAAAAAGAAAAGGAAAAAACCAAAACAGCAAAAGAAGAGAAAAAGCCGGCAAAAGGAAAAGCTAAAGAAAAAGTAGAAGACGAGCCAGAAAAAGCACCAATTGTTGAAACACCTGTTGCCGAAGAAAAAGAAGAAACGAAAGCACCAGAACAACAAATAAATTTTCACGAAACAAAAATTGAAAAGCTAGAAGGGCCTAAAATATTAGGTAAAATTGAGTTACCAGTAAAAGACGACCGTAAAAAGCCCGTTGCTTCATCAAACGCATCGGTTCAGGCTAACAACAAGAAAAAACGCAAACGCATTCGTAAAAACTTTGGTGGTGGCACTTTAGGAGATAATTGGAATACCGATAATACCGAAAACAAAGGGCCAAACCCTAGTACAGGCGGAACTACAACCGGAGGCGAAAAACCAAAATTTGATAAAGGCGCACCAAGAAACAATAACCGCTTTAATCCTAAAACACCAAAAGTTGAACTTACACCTGACCAAATTCAGGCGCAAATTAAAGAAACACTTGCACGCCTTAGCGGAACAGGAAAATCAAAAGCATCAAAACATCGTAAGCTAAAACGTGAGCTCATTAATGAGCGTACACAAGATGCTGCAGAACAAGAAGAAGCAGAGAAAAAAGTAATTAAAGTTACCGAGTTCGTATCAGCTAGTCAATTAGCACAAATGATGGACTTGCCGGTAAACGACATTATTTCTACCTGTATGAGCCTTGGTTTGTTTGTGTCGATTAACCAACGTTTAGATGCCGATACTCTTTCGATTGTGGCTGAAGAGTTTGGATACAAACTAGAGTTTGTTAGTGTTGAAGTACAAGAAGCGATAAAAGAAGAAGAAGACCGTGAAGAAGATTTATTACCACGTTCGCCAATTGTAACCGTTATGGGTCACGTTGACCACGGTAAAACCTCATTACTCGATTACATACGAAAAGCCAATGTTATTGCTGGTGAGGCAGGCGGTATTACGCAGCACATTGGGGCATACAATGTAAAATTAGATAATGGTAAAGCAATTACATTCCTTGATACTCCGGGTCACGAGGCGTTTACAGCAATGCGTGCACGTGGTGCACAGGTAACCGACATTGCTATTATTGTGGTGGCTGCCGATGATGGTGTGATGCCTCAAACCATTGAGGCAATTAACCACGCACAAGCTGCTGGTGTACCTATTGTTATAGCTATTAATAAAATGGATAAGCCAGGGGCTAATCCAAACAAAATAAAAGAGGCATTGGCACAACACAATTTGCTGGTTGAAGAGTGGGGCGGTAAAGTGCAAGCACAAGAAATATCGGCTAAAAAAGGCATGAATATTGATGCTTTACTTGAAAAAGTATTGCTTGAAGCTGAAATGCTTAACTTAAAAGCCAACCCGAATAAAAATGCGGTAGGTACGGTTGTTGAGTCGGAGTTGGATAAAGGACGTGGTTATGTGAGTACTGTGCTTGTTGAGGCAGGAACATTAAATGTAGGAGACATTGTACTTGCCGGATGTTTTAGTGGAAAAGTAAAAGCCTTGCACAACGAGCGCGGACAAATAGTAAAAGCCGCAGGCCCATCAATACCGGTTGCATTGCTAGGGTTGAGTGGTGCACCACAAGCGGGCGATAAATTTCACGTAATGGGCGATGAGCGCGAAGCACGCGAAATTGCAGCAAAACGTTTGCAATTGCAACGCGAACAAGGCATACGTACAAACAAACACATTACACTTGACGAAATTGGAAGACGTTTGGCGATTGGTAACTTTAAAGAGTTGAACGTAATTGTGAAAGGTGACGTGGATGGTTCGGTTGAAGCATTGGCCGACTCGTTACAAAAACTTTCTACAGAAAAAGTTTCGGTTAAAATCATTCACAAATCGGTGGGTGCTATTAGCGAATCGGATGTGTTGTTGGCTTCGGCTTCTAATGCTATTATTATTGGTTTCCAGGTACGTCCATCGGCAGGTGCACGTAAATTAGCCGAAACTGAGCAAATTGATATACGCTTGTACTCTATCATTTACAATGCAATTAACGAAATTAAGGCGGCAATGGAAGGATTGTTAGCACCAGAGTTTGAAGAAAAAACGGTGTGCAACATTGAAATTCGTGAAGTATTTAATATTTCTAAAGTGGGTAACATTGCCGGATGTTTTGTGTTGGATGGTAAAGTAAATCGTAATACCAAAATACGTATTATACGTGATGGCATTGTGGTACATACGGGCGAGTTAGGTTCGTTAAAACGCTTTAAAGACGATGTAAAAGAAGTAAACAAAGGCTTTGAGTGCGGCTTAAATATCAAAAACTTTAACGATATTAAAGTAGGCGATATTATTGAAGGTTATGATTTGGTAGAGATAAAAGCTAAATTGTAAAATATAAAGCAGCGTATAACTACAAAAGCGCTTCGAAAGAATAAAAACCCTTTTGAAGCGCTTTTTTATTGAAAAAAGCCAGCCTTTTTTATCTATTGGATTAACAAAATAGTAGTTAAAACACATTCAAGAAATATTGGGACATAGCAGCAGTAAAACCACAGAAATTTATACCCACGTTAGTACAAAAAGTATTCAAAAAATAACATCTCCATTCCACTCTCTATGACAAAAAAGAGTAGATTTGATAAAATAAATAAAACGCTATGTTATGGCGCCAATCTACCCAAATTTGGATAGATAAGCGCCATAGCATGGCGGGTATAAACGAGTTAGCGGTCATGCCACAGTCGTCTGGAAAATTCCCTGAAAACGCTTATATTTGAATTGCAATGACTTATCAGATAGACATATTAAACCCTAAGGCGACAAAGCTCTTAAAAGACCTTGCCGACCTG
>JBASCV010000254.1:0-7354 GCA_049651825.1 Bacteroidia bacterium | reverse complement strand
GGATGGTGGTCGTTTTGCTACTTCTGATTTAAATGACCTTTACAGACGTGTTATTATCCGTAACAACCGTTTGAAGCGTTTGATCGAAATTAAAGCACCAGAAGTGATTTTACGTAACGAAAAACGTATGTTACAAGAGTCTGTCGACTCACTATTTGATAACTCACGTAAATCAAATGCGGTTAAAACAGAATCAAACCGTGCTTTGAAATCGCTTTCTGATTCATTGAAAGGTAAACAAGGTCGTTTCCGTCAAAACTTACTTGGTAAACGTGTCGATTATTCTGCACGTTCAGTAATTGTCGTTGGACCTGAAATGAAATTACACGAGTGTGGATTGCCAAAAGATATGGCAGCAGAGCTTTTCAAACCATTTATCATCCGTAAGATGATTGAAAGAGGTATTGTAAAAACTGTAAAATCTGCAAAGAAAATAGTTGATAAAAAAGAACCTATTGTTTGGGATATCTTAGAGAACATTCTAAAAGGACATCCAGTTCTTTTGAATCGTGCTCCAACGCTTCACAGATTAGGTATTCAATCGTTCCAACCAAAATTGATTGAAGGAAAAGCAATCCAATTGCACCCATTAACGTGTACTGCATTTAATGCGGATTTTGACGGGGATCAAATGGCTGTTCACGTTCCATTGGGGCATGCAGCTATTTTAGAGGCTCAATTGTTGATGCTTGCTTCACACAATATCTTGAACCCTGCAAATGGTGCGCCAGTTGCGGTTCCTTCTCAGGACATGGTGCTTGGTTTGTATTACATGACCAAAGGTAAAAAAACTACTGCCGATACAATTGTTAAAGGGCAAGGCCTTACTTTCTATTCGCCAGAAGAAACAATTATTGCTTACAACGAAAAACGTGTTGACCTACATGCTTGGGTAAAAGTACGTTTAGAAGTGAAAGAAAATGGTAAATTTGTTAAAAAGCTTGTAGAAACAACTGTTGGACGTATTTTGTTCAACCAAGTTGTGCCTAAAGAAGTTGGATATATCAATGAATTATTGACTAAAAAGTCGTTACGTGATATCATTGGTAACATCGTTAAGGAAACAGGTATGGCTAAAACAGCTAAATTCCTTGATGATATGAAAGCATTAGGTTTCATGAGCGCATTCCGTGGTGGATTATCATTTAGCCTTGGAGATGTTGTTGTTCCTGATGATAAAGTGAAATTGGTTGCTGATGCAAATCAACAAGTTGATGAAGTTGTTTCTAACTACAACATGGGTTTCATTACCAACAATGAGCGTTACAACCAAGTAATCGATATTTGGACACATACCAACTCTCGTCTTACTGCAAAAGTATTACATACGTTAACTAACGATCGTCAAGGCTTTAATCCTGTATACATGATGCTTGATTCTGGAGCCCGTGGTTCTAAAGAACAAATTCGTCAGTTAGGTGGTATGCGTGGTTTGATGGCTAAACCTCAAAAAGGTGCAGGTGGTGGAGAAATTATCGAAAACCCAATTCTTTCTAACTTTAAAGAGGGTTTATCAATCCTTGAGTACTTTATTTCAACCCACGGTGCACGTAAAGGATTAGCGGATACTGCGTTAAAAACTGCCGATGCTGGTTACTTAACTAGACGTTTGGTTGACGTTGCGCAAGATGTTATCATTACTCAGGAAGATTGTGGTACATTGCGTGGTTTAGTTGCTACAGCATTGAAGAAAAATGATGAAGTTGTTGAATCATTATACGACAGAATTTTAGGTAGAACTACAGTTCATAATGTTTATAATCCTTTAACTGGTGAAATAATCATTGGAGCAGGAGAAGAGCTTACTGAAGATTATGCAAAAATAATTGCAGAATCTCCGATTGAAGCCGTTGAAATTCGTTCTGTACTAACGTGCGAAAGCAAAAATGGTGTATGTAGTAAATGTTACGGACGTAACCTTGCAACTGGCCGTATGGTTCAGAAAGGTGAAGCAGTTGGTGTTATTGCTGCTCAATCAATTGGTGAGCCAGGTACTCAGTTAACATTACGTACATTCCACGTAGGTGGTATTGCATCTAACGTTGCTGCACAATCACGATTAGAAGCAAAATACGATGGTATCATTGAAATAGACGAACTAAAAACTGTTAAACGTAAAAACCCTGATGGCGAATCTGTTGATGTTGTTATAGGTCGTTCAGCAGAGATTCGTATCATCGATGCAAATACTAAAATTGTTTTAACTACAGGTAATATCCCTTACGGTGCTCAGGTTTATGTGAAACCAAATGCAAAAGTGAAAAAAGGTGATTTAATCTGTGATTGGGATCAATATAACGCTGTTATTGTTTCTGAATTTGCGGGTAAAATTGAATTCGATAATATCGAAGAAGGTATTACTTACCGCGAAGAATCAGATGAACAAACAGGATTTAAGGAAAAAGTTATTGTTGAAAGCCGCGATAAGAGCAAAAATCCTTCAATTAGAATTGTTGTAAACAAAGAAGTGCTACGTACATACAGTATTCCTGTTGGCGCACACGTAATTGTAAATGACAGTGCTAAAATTGAAGCAGGTCAAATACTTGTTAAAATCCCTCGTTCATCTGGTAAAACAGGCGATATCACGGGTGGTTTACCACGTGTTACTGAGTTGTTTGAAGCACGTAATCCAAGTAATCCCGCAGTTGTTTCTGAAATTGATGGTGTTGTATCGTTTGGTAAAATTAAACGTGGTAACCGTGAGGTACATGTAGAGTCAAGAACAGGCGAAAGAAAAACATATTTGGTTCAGTTGTCGAAACATACTTTAGTACAAGAAAACGACTTTATCAAAGCAGGTGAACCATTGTGTGATGGTGCTATCACTCCAAGCGATATTCTTGCAATAAAAGGCCCTACAGCTGTTCAGGAATATTTAGTGAACGAGGTACAAGAGGTGTATCGTTTACAAGGGGTGAAAATTAACGACAAACATTTTGAAGTTATTGTTCGTCAAATGATGCGTAAAGTTGAAATTGTTGAAGCAGGAGATACTATTTTCCTTGAAAAACAATTGGTAAATAAATCGTCATTCATGGAAGAAAACGATAATTTATACGGTAAAATGGTTGTTCTTGATGCTGGTGATTCTACACTATTTAAAGCTGGACAAATTGTTAGTGCACGTAAATTAAGAGACGAAAACTCTTCGTTAAAACGTAGAGATATGAAGTTAATTGAAGCGCGCGAAGCGGTGCCTGCTACATCTAATCAGATATTGCAAGGTATAACAAGAGCTTCATTACAAACAAGTAGCTTTATGAGTGCTGCATCGTTCCAGGAAACAACAAAAGTATTGAACGAAGCGGCTATAAGTGGTAAGGTTGACCACTTGCTAGGATTGAAAGAAAACGTAATTGTTGGACATTTAATTCCGGCTGGTACTGGTCTTCGTGATTACGATAAACTTGTTGTTGGTTCGCAAGAAGAGTACGATCGTTTACTTGCCTCGAAAAAAGAAGCATTGGAAACGGAAGCCTAATACACGTTTCGAATCGTTTAAATAAAACGCTCTAAACATGTTGAAGCAATAAATTAAAGGGGACAACAGTAATGTTTGTCCCCTTTTTTCGTAACAGATGTAATTAATATTAGCAGCCTGTTTTAAATTTGTAAAAAGATGAAATTTTACCATTTCCCTTTTGTTAACTTCGCTTAAAATAAGCTGTGCGCTGTCATTTCGAGCGAAGTCGAGAAATATGTGTCAGGTTTTCGTAAATTAGTTTTTTTAATTCGTAATTCGTAAATAAACATGGAAGAGCAAAATAACAATCAATTAAACATAGAATTAAGCGAAGAAATTGCAGAAGGGATTTATTCCAATTTAGCTATAATCACTCATTCAAATTCAGAGTTTGTAGTTGATTTTATTAAAATGATGCCTGGTGTTCCTAAAGCTAAGGTAAAGTCCCGTATTGTGCTAACACCGCAGCATGCAAAGCGTTTGATGAAAGCATTAAAAGATAATATTTCTAAATTTGAGCAAGTACATGGTGCTATAAAAGATACAGAAATGCCAAATGGTTTCCCGCTTAATTTTGGTGGTCCAACGGCACAGGCATAAATGGTATCTATATACTGAAATAAACTTGAAATATACGCTATAAATGATCAGCTTTCGTTGCGTTAAAAGCATTGTTTTTTTTGTGTTTTTTTGTTTTGTTTTTACTGTTTGTAAATCACCATTATATGCACAAAATAATAGTGTAGGTATTGGTACATTAATGCCCGCGCCATCAGCTTTATTGGATGTTGATGCATCACCTGGAAATAATAAAGGAATATTAATTCCGCGCCTTATGGCAGCCCAAAGGCTTGCGATTCCATCACCTGCAAATAGTCTATTAGTTTTTGATGTTGATTCAGCATGTTTCTTTTATTGGAATAGTAATACAACAAGTTGGAAATCATTATGTAATTCGCTTACTACTGCCATTATCGGCACTACTGGTAGCACAGGCCCAACTGGTACAAGCGGATCAACTGGGAATACTGGAATAATTGGTACAACAGGTGCAACTGGCTATACAGGTACAACTGGCGCAATAGGAGCAACTGGTCCTGGAGGCTATTGTTCATCTGCAACAGCTGGTTATATTGCATTTTTTACATCTGTTGATACACTTTGTAATTCTAATATATTTCAATATGGAAATTCCATTGGTATAAATACGGTAACTCCGGCTCTTTCTGTTGAAATTAATGCAACCGATGCCATAGGTATACCAGCAGGAACAACAACCCAGCAACCTGTTAATCCAACAATCGGGGCTATTCGATTTAATACAACAACATCTGTTTTAGAAGTGTTTAACGGCACATGTTGGCAAAATGTCAATACTCCACCAGTTGGTGCTACTTATATTCAATGGTACAATGCTGCTGATCCAAATCTAATATATCCATGCACTAGTTGGATTGCTTCTGATATTTCTAATGGCGAGTTTATACGCTCTATTGGCGGTTTATCTAATGTTTCAAACCTACCACTTACAGGAATTGTTCAGAATTTCGCAACAGAAGATCATACGCATTCTAGTAGTGTAAATATTGATAATTCTGCAACACTTTCCACGTCATCTGATGGGTTGCATGCTCATGGGGGAGCCTCGGCAGGAGTTTCAACAGCTTCAACAGCTTGGATTCCATACGATGATAATTTAACTAGTAACACAGGAAATGCAGGAGAGTTTGCGGCAGATAATCCATCAACTTGCGGAAATCCTTGGGATGCTAGGCCTACCGTTGGAAATTTTATGGGACAGTTGAATCAAGGATGCTTAGATCATACACATCTAATAAATGCAGATGGTATACATGTACATACTATTGCACCACACACACATACAGCTTCTATTAATGTTGGAAATGTGAACGCTGGAAGTGTAGCTACAGAAACTAGACCAATAAATGTTGCAGTTGTTTTTTGGCGTAGAGTACAATAAATTTTTGCGCTAATTACAAATATAAATCCGATACAACAAATACCGCAAACACAACACTTGCAATTCCGTTTGTTGTGAAGAATGCAACATTTACTTTACTTAAATCATTTGCCTTTACCAATGTGTGCTGGTAGATTAAAAGTCCTGTAAAAACAATGCTTCCCAGCCAATACAATAAACCCCAATTAAAATGATAGCCAGCATAAATAATAAAGCTTGCGCTAGCAATGTGAAGAACTGTAGATAATTTAAGTGCCCCTTTTTTTCCTAACCATACAGGTATTGATTTTAAACTTTTCGATTTATCAAATTCTTCATCCTGTAAGGCATAAATAATATCAAAGCCACTTACCCAAAACAGTACTGCGAAAGAAAATAAAAGTGGTAATAAACTAAATTTTCCTGTAACAGCAAGATAAGCGCCAATAGGCGCTAAAGCTAAACCTACACCTAGTACTAAATGACACAATGCTGTAAAACGTTTAGTATAACTATAACCTAATATTACAATTAGTGCTACTGGAGATAAATAAAAACACAATGAATTTATAAAATATGTTGTTGCAATAAAAAGGACACAATTGATTAAAACAAATAAGCGTGCATCGCTTGGTTTTATTATACCCGCAGGTATTTCTCTAATTGCTGTTCTCGTGTTTTCTATATCAATTTTCCAATCAATAAATCGATTAAATGCCATTGCAGCGCTGCGTGCAAATACCATACACAAAATAACAAGTACAAATAAACGAATATCAAAATTTGAATTAGAATCTGCTAGGCCAATAAAATAGCCAATTATAGCAAAGGGAAGTGCAAATATCGTATGACTAAATTTTATTAGCGATAAGTAATTTGCAAAAACTTTATTTGTTGAAAAATTCATTTAATGGTTTAAAAAATTATAAATAATAAATATTAAAATAATTAACACTGGTATTGAACTTAGCGCAATACCAACAATACCAGGTGTTATTTTTTTTGAATTAATATCGTGTGTTGTATCTATATATACATATATGCTGGAGCAAAGCATTCCTATAAAGCCTAAAGGTAAAGCAATAATTAACGAAACAGGAGAGGGGTAAATACTAATTAAGGCTGCTAATGTGCCAACAGTTACAGACACCCATCCTAGCAATTTTATTTTTTTTTCTAACAACATAAAAATACTAGTAATTTCTAGTGGAACTAACTATAACAAAGGTATCAATTTTTGATGTAAGCCTGTGTTTTATAACCGTACTTATTTTGTTATATTTGTAAAGCTGTACATTAAATGAAATATTTTTACTATACGATTTTTACGTTTGTAACAATTGTTTATCATACATGTTGGATTCAATAAAATTAATCTTGTTTTTACTTGTAACGTCTTTCTGCGTTTCTGCTCAAAACGATTCTGTTGCATTTTACCATGGTTATGAGTTTGATGAGGGATTATATTTAAATATACAACAATTTAAATCCAATAGCCCTATTTCTAAACAAGCAATTATTTCACAATTAAATAAAAACGACATTGATTTTTTTTCTCAATTGATAGAACAAAAGCAAATTGTTTATAAAACAGAAAATGGTGAAGAAAAAACAATATCTCCCCAAAGTTTATGGGGATATTGCCAAAATAGAGGTATTTACGTATTTTTTAATAGCGCTTTTCATCGATTAAATGCAATAGGATCTATTTGTCACTTCTCGGCAAATATTACGGTTACAGTTGCTTACGCAAACCCTATGATGATGAACGCAAGCATGCAGGAGTTAAGGCAGTTTGTGTTTTCTATAAAGTTGCCCCAAATTGTTGAATTTAATGCTAATAACACAATGAAGCTCATTAAAGATGATAACGAGTTATACACTCAATTTATGGCTTTAAAGAAACGTAAAAGGGAAGATGCCGTTTT
>JBASCV010000253.1:0-14815 GCA_049651825.1 Bacteroidia bacterium | reverse complement strand
CCTGCATCATGTTCTTTGATTGCATTTACAATCTGACTCTCTGTGAATTTTTGTTTTTTCATAACCATATAAAATTAAGATTTTTAGTCTACTTTTATACAGTCCGACTTTTAGGAGGGGTTACACTGGGTGTTTATTATTTCCAGAAAGAAAGTTTCAGACTCAATCTGGCGGAAAGAAATTCTCTTTAGATACTATTCTGGATCTGTCAGATTCATTTCAGGCCAGCGTCCTGTCGACAGTGATTCGCTTTGCTGAAGTGGGGACTCATGAAGTTACGGCAGTTGTTTCTTCTCATAACAATGCCAGATGGTATGTTCAAAGTAAGGATTTCCCGAAGTGGCCTTTTAGATTTAAAGTGGGGTCAAAGCTTCCGCCAACAACTGTTTCTGGTGAGTTTTTTACTAAAAAGAATAGTAAGTATACCGGTGTTGAAAAAGTGTCGGCTGATGATTGGTTTTATCCAAAAGATGCAAGAGGAAACAGGCAGATGTATGAACAATGTTATTATTCAGATAGTTTCGGCTATGTGATTAGCCTTTTATGGTTTGACTAAAGTATGAACTTCGATCAATTAAAAATATTAAGGGATAATTCACCAAGTATTATTCTGCTTCGAGCGCAGAATTCACCTCTTATATTGAGTTTTTTGTACCGAGAGTTTATCAGCCTTAATACTATAAGGAAAAGTAATACAGAATTAGTACGGAAACTGTCAGAAGAGCTTGAACAAACAGAAGAATCAATCGAAGAAAATGATAATATTAATCCATTAGAAGACTCTATAATAAAAGCAAAGAAATATCTTGAAGTTTGGACAAACAAAGGATATTTATTGAAATCACCTGATGAAACTGGTGAGCACTGGCATGAATTAACAACTGATTCGGTTAAAACGTTACGATGGGTTGAAGATCTTTTGAATCGCCAAAGATTTGTTGGAACTAATTCGAGATTTAAAGATATTTTCCAAAAAATAAAATCCCTAGTTGATAATTCAACATCCGATCCGGATATAAAAATTAAAGAACTTGAGGAAAAGAAACAAGAATTACAAAAGCAGATTGATTATATTAAACAAACCGGAAAAGTAGACGCTTTTGATAACACACAAATCGAAGAGGAATTTTCTGAGTTGAATCGGCAAGCAAAATCGCTACTTGCTGATTTTAGACAGGTAGATGAAAATTTTAAAAAAATAGCGAGGGACATTTACGAAAAGCAGAGTGCTCAAGTTTATTCTAAAGGGGGACTATTAGGGCTTGCTTTAGATGCATGGAGTGAGTTGAGACAAAAAGATCAGGGCAAGAGCTTTTATGCTTTCTGGGAATTCTTACAGTCTGATGCCAGCAAAGAAGAATACAAGTTGTTAATAGATTCTCTTTATACACTTTTAAAAGAGAGAAACATTGATCACTCTAACGACCAATTTTTAAGATTTCTAAAGAAGTATTTGCATGAATATGGAAAAAGGGTTTTAGAATCTAATGACAAATTAGCAGAGAAACTTAATAGGCTGCTAGCGGAAAAGAGCCTAATGGAGCGGAAAAGAGCAATGGAGCTTATTCAAGATATAAGGCTGTTAGCATTAAAGACAATCGAGTATCCGCCAGATCAAGATTACTTTGTTGAAGTTGAAACATTTGAAGCTGAAATAAATTTGCCTTTGGCGCGAAAATTAAATTATGGGCAGCACGAAGAAATAATAAGACGTCAGCCAACAGAAATCAATGATGACGAGGAAGAACCGGACTTTTCAATGTTGTATAAGCAGTTTGTAATAGATAAGAAAAAACTGGAAAACAATATTCGTGTTATGTTAAAAAGCCGTGAGGAGGTTACGCTTGGAGAAGTACTGAAAGAGAATCCTATTGAAAAAGGGTTAGCAGAAGTAGTAACTTACTTTTCTATTGCTTCTCAACAACCACGAAGTATTATTAACAGAGACGAAGAAGAAACGATTTCACTTGACAACTTGAATGAAAAAAAGATGCAGATACCAAAAATAATTTTTAAAAAATGATTCAGCAAGCAGAACATAGTCAATTAGCTCCGTATGCGAATGCCCTGGTAAAACTCTTGCAGGGAGTGGTTTACAGTGATGAGGAGAAGTATTGGGGGACAATAACTTTGCACCAGGCAAATATCGCGAAGTATTTTGGGCAAATGGGTGTTGAGCTTGTAGTGAATACCCAGGAAGGATTTGCTTTCTTACGTCAAAGAGTTTCTGATAATGATGAGAAAGAAGATGATATTCCAAGGTTAATTAGGAGACGAGGATTAACGTACGAGCAAACCTTACTTTGTGTTATGTTAAGAGAATGGATTGAAGAATTTGACAAGCGGACTACTGAAGGAGCCCGATTGTTTGTTTTACGCAAGGATATTAGGGAAAGAGTAGAAGTTTTTTTCAAAGACCAAACAAACAAATCAAAACTTCAGAAACAATTAAACACTTGCATTGATCAGGCCTCAAGTAATTTAGGATTACTGAAGAAAAATAAGGAAGATGAAATGGATTCAAAGAACGATCAATTTGAGGTAAAGCGAATTGTAAAAGCAATGATAAGCAATGAACTGCTGGAAGAGATCAAAATTAAATTAAGTCAACACGCAGAACAACATGGTGGGGAATAATAATATTTTACCAGGATATAGGCTGGAGTATATTGAATTATACAATTGGGGGACTTTTGATGGTTCCGTAGAGAAAATTGTTCCTGGTTCAAATACTTCTTTATTAACCGGAGCAAATGGCTCAGGAAAAACGACCATTGTTGATGCCCTATTAACTCTTTTAGTTCCTAACACTAAACGATTCTATAATCAATCATCGGGTGCAGAGCAGAAAAAAGAACGTGATGAAACATCATATGTACTTGGATACTATGGTAAAAGTATGGAAGAGGAAAGCACTGAGGCAAAAATTCAAATGCTAAGGAAACGTAGCGATTTCTCTGTTTTACTTGGTTGTTTTTTTAATGCTGAAACCAGACAGTTCATTTCACTAATTCAGGTTCGTTGGTTCAGCAATACAGAATTGAAGCGTGCTTATGTTGTTTCACCAAATAAGTTTACCATAAAAGATAATTTTTCTAATATCGATTCACGTGGCGAGTGGCGAAAACAGTTACGGAAACAGTACCCTAAAACAGAAATTAACGAATCGTTTACAGCCTATAGCGATGTATTCATGCATCACTTTGGTATGCGGTCAGAAAAAGCACTATCGTTATTTAATCTAACTGTTGGTATCAAGGTTATTGGAAATCTAAACGAATTCATTCGAGTGAACATGCTCGAAGAGGGAATTACAGAAGAAGAATTTCAACAACTGCGAGAAAATTTCCAAAACCTTTCTGAAACTCATAGAAACATACAAAAGGCAGAGAAGCAGTTGGAAATGCTGAACCCAATTGTTACGCAGGGCGAACAGTACGAGAATCTTGATAACGAGATAAGCGAGATAAAAGTGCTTCAGGATGCCGTTAAAATATACTACCCAGAGCAGGAGTATCAAATCAGAACGCAGGTTTTAATTGAGTTAGATGACGAGCTTAAAAGTATTGACGACTCTAAAACGGCATGTGAGGAGGAAATAGGTGGGCTAAGAAAGCAAGAAACAGCATTGTCTAAATCTATTGAGGATAATGATGCAAAGAGAGCTCTTGAAAAATTGGATGATGAAATTAAATCCCATGAAAAAGAAAAAGCGAGAAAAGAGATTATTCAGAAACAATACGGGGCTTTAATTCAAAAATTATTTTGGGAAAGCGTAGATACAGAGGATAAATTTTTGAAAACCAAAGAAAAAATCAGGACTGACATTAAGCAAATTGCTTCAGAGTTTAAGAGTGTAGACGATGCTCGGATTTCCAAGCACATTGAAAAAGAGAAAATTTCGAAAGAGCTAATAGAACTTGAGGAGGATATTCAATCGTTAAGGGGAAGAAAATCACAAATACCTCGGCACAATTTACAAATCCGACAAAGTATTCTTGATGCTGTCGGTGCAACTGCTGATGAAATCCCGTTCATTGGTGAATTGATTAAAGTAAGAGCTGATGAAAAGAAATGGGAAGCTGCAATTGAAAGTTTGCTTAATAGTTTCGGGTTGTGCCTCCTGGTACCCGACAATTACCTAAGGGCCGTTAACCAATATGTGAATAATACTGACCTTAAAGGAAGAGTTGTCTATCACAAAGTGATTACATCAAATAGAACAGAGGAATATCCCGATATAGTAGAAGGAAGTGTTCGAGATAAAATAGAATTTAAGCCAGACACAATTTTTGAAGGATGGTTGGAAAAAAGATTTGCACAACAGTTCGATTTTATTTGTACGGATAATCAAGAGGATTTTCTTCTTGAACCGAAAGCCCTTATGCCAAGTGGCTTAAGAAAAAGTGTTGACCGTCATGAAAAAGATGATAGCGAAAGGAGAGTCGGCCCTCAGAATTATATTTTAGGTTGGGATAACAAAGAAAAATTGGAAATTCTTGTTCACCAATTTTCGCAAAAGGAAAAGAACTCAAATGAGTTAATTATTGAACTTCAACAATTAGAAACCGCGAAAAACAGGATTCAGGAAAGGGAATCTAATCTAAAGGAACTACAAAAATTTGATATTTATTCAGAGCTTAACTGGGTAACAGATCAACAAGTCATTGAACAGCTTACCAAGCAAAGAACAGATTTGCTTAATAAAGCGAGCGATCTAAAGGAACTAATTAAACAACTTGAAAACACTCAGAAGCTAATAAAAGAGAAGGAAGACAAGAAAGATAAACTTGTGAGTAGATCAGGTTCGGTTGGTGAAAAAATTTCGGTACATAAAAGAAGATTAAAAGATATAGAGTCGCTCATATCTCAATTCAAAGATGTGAATCTTGCTCAGCATTACGAAAAGCTAAAAGGCTTTATTCAACTAGTGGAAGAAAACGATCCTCTGTCAAAATTGGCAAAGGAAAGATCTGTAACTGAACAACATTTAAAAACTATATTAGGAGGTAAGGAGAAGCAATTGGGGGATTTAAAAACTTCGATTTCTACGTCAATGCAGAAATTTATTACTCCTTCTAAACAGATCACTGATAAATTTCCTGACTGGAATGCAGATACTTTGAATCTAATGGCTAATATTAGTAGCTTGGATGATTTTGAGGGGTTATACACAAGAGTTTTAGAAGAGGATTTACCTAAACACAAGCAGCGATTTAGAAGCTATATGAATGATGCTATTCTTGAAAGGGTAACTTCATTTAAAACTTCCTTGGATTTAAAACTGGAAGAGATTGAGCAACATATGAAGGACTTAAATATATCGCTTAAATCTATTGATTTCGGGAAACATCCCCCAACATACATTCAGCTTTTAAGTAAACCAACCAAGGACGTAACAATACGAGAGTTTAAAGCCGAGCTTCAGTCTTGCATGCCTAACATATCAGACATGGCGTTGAAGGAACAAGATGGATGGCTGGAAGAACAGTTTGTAAAAATTAAAGATCTGATAGACAAGTTACATCAGGATTTAAACTTGAGAAAGAAAGTAATTGATGTACGAAATTGGCTCGAATTCAGTGCCGAAGAATCGTACAGGGAAAATGGGGCTCATCATAGATATTATGATAGCTCAGGAAGTTTATCTGGTGGAGAGAAAGCACAATTTACATATACAGTTCTAGGTGCTGCAATTGCTTATCAATTTGGAATCAACCATGATGGATCTCAATCCAAATCATTCCGTTTCATAACGGTTGATGAAGCTTTTAGTAAGCTGGATCCTGAAAAGTCAAACTATTTAATGGAGCTATGCAAACAACTTCACTTACAATTACTGGTCGTAACTCCATTGGATAAAATACATATTGCCGAGCCTTACATTTCGGCCTGTCATTACGTTGAGAATAAGAATAGAACAAGATCTCGGGTCTTTAACTTGACTATGGATCAGTATTACAAAAGGAAAAAAGAATTTGAAGAAATTTCAGCTACGGACACAGAATGATTTCAATAGACGATATAAGAAAAAAGGCACTTAATTTTTATGCGAACTATCTTTCTTCAAGGGTAGCTGGCGAATCTTTTTTTCCAAAATCAATTCGTAGCAATAAAAAACCTTCTGAGAAAGAATTTTCTACGCTTAAAAAAGAACTCTTGCCGCTTCTGGAAAATTCATTTGATAAATTGGGTTATGGTTATAAAGTACATCTTAAGACAATAAAATCCGCCAAACTTGGAGAGCAGAATTTGCCTGAGCAGATTGTATTCGAAAAGGAAGCAGATTATCTGAAATTTTTACGAAAGGAAACTGAAGTTTCAAGGTTTGTTGCTGATGTAAATAAGTTGTTAGAACTGTTTCCGAATTTAAGAGAATGGATTTTAAAAAATCCTCTGAGAATAGTCGCCCAACAAGGAAAGTGGGATAGTCTGCTTTTAGTCCTGGATTTCTTCGTAAAAAATCCACGGCCACAGCTCTATACAAGGGAGTTGCCTATTTCGGTTCATACAAAGTTTGTTGAACAGAATAAAGGGATAATAGAAGAATTGCTTATGGTGCTTTGTCCAGATCAAATAAATTCTGAAGGAAGCACATTTGAAGACAGGCTGTCTCTTAAACGCTATGAGCCATACTTTCACATCAAAATTTTGGACAAGAACATTGCTCAAAAACACTTCAGTGGATTGACAGATATAGGAATTACACCTACCGAATTAAAAGGTTTAGTCATAAACGTTTCCAGGATTATTATCATAGAAAATAAACAGAACTACAAAAATGTAGAAAATTTTTTGAGCTTGCCTATGATGAAGGAGACTATTGCAGTTTTTGGAAGCGGATACCGTTCAGGAGAATTAAATAAGATTGATTGGCTTAAAAGCAAACAACTCTATTATTGGGGGGATATAGACTTGCACGGTTTTGAAATTTTATCCTACCTGAGAAAGAGCTATCCTGGAATCCAATCCTTCCTAATGGATGAACTAACTTTTGAAACTTTTCAATCGGAAAGAGTCCAAGGTTCCTTTTCAAAAGTTAATGTACTAAACCACTTAGACGTTAATGAAGAAAAACTATATAAACGCCTGCTAAATCTAACGGAAAGAAATCGACTTGAACAAGAAAAAATCCCCAATGACTATGTCTTAAAGGCACTGCAAAAAATCCTTTAACTATATGCACCCAAGCGTTTCCAATAGATGTAAGCTGTTTGAGCAAATTGCCGAGGATGTATGGTATGAGATCATCCAACAACGCAGCACTGGACCAGAACCTATCGAAACAGGAATAACTTCACGTTTAATTTCAAAAATACGATTTGCGTTTGGAAACAATCCGAATGTTGGAATATGGGGTAATAATTCCTATAAGGAAAGTGAATATGGCGGTGATATGGATGTATTTGTTGAAATCGCTAATGGTGAATTTGTATGGTATGCGTTGCAGGCGAAAGTTCAAAAAATTAGTGGCTATTACGAATCAATGTGTCATGAAGTGAATGATTCGCATCAATGGGATAAATTAGTAGCACTACATGAGCTTGCTGACTGTGTGCCATATTTCCTTACATTCAATGGCGATCCGGTATTTAGCATATTAACAAAAGATATTTGCGGGCGACCGTTCAGAGAACCACAATTTGGATGTTCTTTAATTACAATTGATGCTATAAAAAATAAATCATTGGATAGATTAGGAAATTGTAAGACACCTTCCTTTTATGATTTTCATCCAATGTATGCGCAACCTTGGAGAATCTTGACTTGTTGCTTGCAACCTAAAAATAAAAGACGCTATCGCCTTGAACAAATTCAAGAGTATACTGGGCCGTACAAATTATTGTCCAGTCAACAACCAAAGGGGATGGAGGAAGAGTTGGAGGAGATTTGGTTACACTCAGATGGTGACGGAACAAATGCCATAACTAACTTATCAAGAGAAGCTCAAAGAAAATCTGATAGTATCTTAATGTTTCGGAGGAATAAATGAAAAGGGTTTGCTATATAATGAAAATAAACTGCAATTATGAAATTATTTCAATTCAAATCGCATCCCATCGAGGAGAGTGGCATTTAGAAAAACGAACTATAGCGGATTGGCGCAATTGCAAAGCCTCAATCTTCATCAACTGGATCTGCAAGCGATGCTTCCATAAATAATGGAAGCTGTCCCTTTTCAACTAATTCAAGAAAGTCATTTACCGATTTAAAATCATCAATTGAACCGGTAATCGTCATGGTCGGTATTGTAAGAGCAATCTCCCCGGTACGTTCCATTTCTCGTAGTACATACTTCCCATTCAATCCATTAAATATACTGGTACGGTAAGGAGTAGAATTAAATAGCATTTCCTTACCTTGATTCAATGAAAGAATAACAATGCTACGGAGCCACAATACTACTTCATCACTAAGACCCTTAGTAGCCGCACTTCCATTATCAAACAAGCTGTCTACTGCAACGTTAAAACCTTTACCCGGGTATTGTTTGACATCCATACGCTGTTTATTATCTTTTAATGTGGCTTGATAACAAATGAAATTATTCTTAACATCATAAAAATCAAATTCCGTTTGGGTGCTGCTCGTAGGTAGAAAACTCACTACTGAATTAAATTTTTTCGATACTTCATAATTTTGAGGATGCCTATCTGTTTCTCTTTTCGCTGAGTATTCGGTTATATCGGCTTCAGAGAACACAACACTATCCTTGAAGTTTTTACTTTCAGCATACACGCCAAATTTTTCTCTGAGCCAGTAAAGTATTTTCAAGTTCTTTATTCGAAACTGTTTCCAAGAGCTATTATTAAAGGGGTTTCCTATGCCAAAGAAATAACCACATGGTGTTGTTAACTGCCATAAGCTCATTCCCTGCACAAGCATTTGCAAACGATACCCATTAAATTCGGTAGGATAATAAGGGGTATGATATGTTGTACCCTGTGGCCCTCTAATTTTTGTAAACCCCTGCTCATCTATTTTGATGATGTAAGTGAAGCCATCGCTATTTACATACTCGAACTTCCTAAACGTTTCTGTGGTACTATCTGTCTGCTCTATTTTTTTCATCGGAACATTTTTTATAGATTGTATATAATATATACAACAATCAGATAAGGTTTTTTAGTCTCCTTATTCGTCATGGTTATTGTAGAGAAGTCCGAGTAGAAATGCTCGGACTTCTTTATTTATGAACAGTTAATTAAATCGGTGGATCATAGCTTTCGATTATTGGCATATCAGCACTTGTTTTAATATTATCATTCTGCTTGACTAAATTATCAATAGATGATAATGTAGATTTTATTGTATCATCTGTTTCAAAGATGGGTTTTGATTTTGGTATTCTTTTGCGCGATGAAAAATGAATTCCTTCGTCCTCACCACATTCACTATCATGTGAAGAGGCTGCCTCTCGTGATTTTTTTATCGCCATGGCATGGAAGCGTTCCATTAAAGGAGTTTTTAATTTAACAATTTCCCAAATATGTTTGTTTCCTAAATCATAAATTTGTTTCCACAAATCGTAATTAACAAAACCTTCACCCCTCTTTAAATTTTCAGCCAGCGTGCCCTTTTCAAATGGTTGAGTGATGTAATTCATTTTTGAGGTTAACTCAATATGCACTACCTCCTCCGGAAATATGACTTCTATTTGTTGCAATATTCTAATTATTGCAAGTAACTCTAATCTGGGTGCAGTCGTATTTTTGAAGCATTCCGTAAATCCCTTACCAGGGAATTTTTCTTCTGTTGAAAGTACCACGCAACCAAATGCACCCTTTTGGGACATATTATTATAAGTTGCCGTTGTGATAATTGATAAGTTTATCATGTTTTGCTTTTTTTAGTTTATATACTTTTTACACAACCTTCTTTTTTTGTTTCAATGATATTTCCACAAAAAATTAAAAAAGCTAGTGGAAAAATATGGTCCCACTTATGTTATAAGTGGGACTATGCTTGATAACCAAGCACTTAATTCAAAGGTGCTCTTTAACTGTCCCACTTATGTCTAAAAAGTGATGTAAATAGGCCTCCCTGCCGTTTTTTACTGCTATACTCACGAGAAAAAAACATGAGTAAGAATCAGACTACTACATCAGGAATGGATTGGAACGTTATGCTCGGTTTGACGCAACGTTTGAAGCAGGACAGACAGTACCGAGACTGTGTACTTATTACTACAGGCTGCTATTTCGGCCTTCGTATTGGCGATCTGCTATCGCTGCGATGGAATGATATTCTCAACAAGGACGAGCTTGTAATTATAGAACAGAAGACCCACAAAAAACGAAGTGTCACTATCAACCCTAAGGTTCACGATGCAATAGAGCAGTATGTCAAGCAAAGAAAGGCTGAAAATCGATTTCAGCCAGACGGATATATTTTCTCCAACCGTTGGTGTTCATCACTAACGATAAGCTATGTCAACAAGCGCTTAAAGGTTATATTTAAAAAATACAACGTCAGCGTACAGAATCCGAGCTCGCATACCCTGCGGAAAACATTTGGCAAACGAGTGTATGAGTCCGATTCTAAAAGTGAACGCGCACTGGTGTACTTGAGTGAGATGTTCTCACACTCATCAATAAGTGTTACACGTAAGTACATTGGAATAACGCAACAACAAATTGCGGATGTGTATCTGAGTCTATAATGATAAGCATTGCAAGCATCTACTTATGGTATTTTGCTTTGCCAATTATTCGATTGTACATTTGTTTACTTTCAATTGCCGATTTTATTCCACCAAGCTTTATGTGTTCGATTTCCAACTGTAAATATTCCGGTAGGTCTTTGTGCGACTTATAACATTCAATTTTCTTAAGTAAGGCAAAGTATGCCTGATTAAATTTTTTTGTAAGACAAAGGCTTACCATCATAGTTAGAAAATACTTAATTGCCAATTCCTCTATACCGGGCATTTTCATCCAAGAGAAGTATTTGGTAAATTGTTCTTTAACGAATAGGGTGTAATTAGTTTCAGATTCAATTACCTGGAAACTTTTTTCCTTACATCGGTTGGTGCATCTAAATTTTTGCATTCTGACGGCAATATGATTGAAAGATAAGGCACATTCAAGGATAACTGCCGCAAAATTCTGTTCAACAACACTGAGGTTCGTGTTATCTCCTTCCCAATCGGGGTCGGTTCGCCTATTATAATTAATAGAGATGCTATTCATAGAATCGTTTGGGACAAGTTTTACCACTTGGTGCATACCATGAGCGATAACCAGTATTGAGGTTAGTTCTTCGTCAGTCATTTTGTGGATGATTTATCTGTTTGTTATTGGGATTAGGCAAGAATAGCAGAGATTAGGAAGAGTTTGGCGAAATTTTCCAGCAAACGAAAAAGTATTTCCATTGAACCTATGATAATTTTGTCCAAGGTCATTAAATAGCAAAGCCGTCCGGTGGACGGCTTTGCTTGGATAGCTTAGCTTTAGGCCTTAGACAGTTTAGCATAGCCCGTTTTAGGTAGATTGCTATCGGTTCAATGCCACTCCGCAAATCTTACTATTCATCGAGTATTACGCACAAGCATATCTGGATAACTTAACCGCAAATTATGGACGTTTAAATGAAACTTTTATCCTGAAGTAGAAGTGCCTCAGACCAATCTGAGTTATCGGCTAATGGCCTATATTGAAATTCTCCAAATGGAATTTCTGTAGTGATCAATTTCCTTAATTTACGTGCGGAAATCTTGAAGTCATTAACCATTATTTCGTCAGAGATTCTGTCAATAATTGCCTGCGTCCAATTATCAAGCGCTTTATCATAGAATACACCACAAATGTCAGGTTCTTCATAAACTTCAGCTTCGGACCATTCGTTATATTCAGAAACCAACGCCCATACTTCTTCAGTTTGCTTTTTAAGGATGTAATAGAAATGATCTACGGCAATATCTTCTAGTTCTTCTGCATCTTGAGAAAACCTTGCTTCCGCTGCTTCACACAATGCTAATTTGAATAAAACCGCTCGTTGATTATCTTTTACATCTGAAGGGACTTTCGGGTCTAATGTCCAATTTTCAACTGGAGCTTCTCGTAAACTAAGGCCGTATTCCCAAATCCTATCGGAATTTCCATCTAATAAGATAATGTCTGAATTAATTCCAAACTTGTGTGCCATGACAGCCATACCAACTACGGTTTCAAGACTGCCTTTAAAATTTACTTCTGTCATCTTGTTTATCTTTTTTTTGTTATTATTACTTATATCTTTATCTGCGCAGACATTGATTAAGACAATTATAACAGGAACAGACGAACTGGCGAAGTGTTTTTCCTACAAACGAAAAAGTATTTCCATTGAACCTATGATAATTTTGTACAAGGTTATTAAATAACAAAGCCGCCCATTAGGCGGCTTTGATTCGGTTACTTGGTTTTCGGATTAACTAGCACGGTATTGCCAGTTTTAGGCGGATTGTTATATCCGCCTTTACCGAATCTGTCTATAAAGTTTTTTTGTTTAAATAAGGATAACAAAGTTTAGAAAGCTTACTCTTCTACGATAAGATAATCTAAGATTGCCGAGTCTCCTCTATTAGCCCATTTATCAAAAATACTGGTTCCAATTTCACTAAAATCTACTTTTAGCTTACCAAGACTGAGATCATTTTTTTGGTCGAACCAAGCGGGACTTTTTGTGCCTAAATATCGTTCTCTTATTGAGCAATAATATTCTACCCTTTGGTCTTTAAGTTTACTAAAGGCTGTCGGAAGGCTTAAAGACTGAGCATATTCCGGAAACTCATCATAAAGAATCCCCAATGCAGTTATTCCGGTTCGTGAATAACTGCCACTTCGTGAGACAAATCTTGTAACGTGTTTCACATTTAATTGATTACCATGTTTTCTTACATATTCAAACAACATACTCGAAAGTTTATTTCCTTGATGTGTTGCTCGAATATTATCTCCTAACTCAATTATTCGTTCAATCAGGGACTCTAAGTAATCATCTTTAATTTCTCCACGCAGCTTGTCCAAATAGTTGAAAAGAAAAACCGAAAGTTCATCATCATACATTCTAAGAGAAAGATTTGCTAAGTCTTTTAATGCAATATAGAGTTGAGTTGAATTCTCCCAATGTGCAATTGATATTAAATTTCCTTTCAGACCGCTTTGTAAACTCTCTTTCTCATCAATCTTTACCGTAATGGTCTTGTGCTCTGTCTCATCATAAATGTTAGAAATATTCCGTGTGTCAATGAGCCATTGTTGGAGCCAAATGTACCAAGCCGTTGACTTTTCTGTATCAACAATTATTAGAACGATAGGGATTCGACATTCATTTACATATCTCAAAAATGACTTTTTAATTACTTCGGTAACATATCCAGATTTAACTTTAACGTGTTTGTGGGATTTGACTTGTGCTTTAATAATCTTACCCATTACTTCAGGCTCTGAATATTCAATTTCTATATCAATACCGAAATCCTCGTTTAAATCGCGTGCGATCCAAACTTCAGATCGCTCAACTTTTTCTTCGACAATTCGAAAGCCAAGTGAGCCCGTTTTTTGTGATTTTGTTCTCTTTGACATAAAACTTAAGTTATGGATCTAAGGTAAATAAGTTTGAACAAGAATTTTTGTAATTATCACAAGCACCGGTGTAGCGTTAGTAATAACCTGTATGTCTCTTGTGTCTGTTTCTCCTTTTCCGCCATGGAAAAGATTACATCTTATTTGGTAAATAACATCGACAACTTCGGAGAAATTAGAAATATTGTTTATCGTGCAATTTTTGCTCGAGTTTTTCAAGTTCCATATCGGGCAAATACTTTTAAGAGCATTAAGTTCTGTCGTTGATAATCCAACGATCGAGTTATATGTTGCTAAAATTGCACGATCAACTTTCAGTTTATTTATTCCTGCTCTATCACTATTCATATTTGTTCTATGGTTATAAAAGCAATTAAAAGCAATCCAATAACAGATGAACTTATTAAATTCATTGGTTTCCGAATTTCCTTTTTTTATCCAGTTGTTAGCTATAGTCTTTACTGTAGTATATGATGCCATGGTTATTTAGCTTTAAATTTTAATCCCTCGTATTCTCGTAGAGCAAGAAGTATAATTTCTATTTTACATCCAACGAGGCATTCATATTTACCTTTTCGAAACTCTGTCATTATACCAATCAATTTTGCTTCGGAAAGAAGTTTTTCTCCATCATCATCAATTTGTATTAACCAAAGTCCGCATCCACTTAATCCATAGTGCTCAGTTTTTACTTTTACCTTTTCTCCAGACTTAATATCTACCCCCTTACCTTTAAAATCAAGAACAAAATGGCTCATCGGATTAAAATCATAATACTCTCCTACCTTCTCTTTGCTCGCTTGTACGAAATATGCCGCGCTTATAGTTTTCAATTTTCCATTTATTCTTTTTTGGTTAATAGTTGGATACCCAAATACGCAATAGTTTGTTTCCTCAAGCATTTTCCGATGCCCCTTTAATCTGTCTATTGTCAAAAACTTATTCCCTTTTTTCAGTTCACTCACCACCCGAATGTCAAGTTTGATATATGCACAATCTATCTTATGTCGCTTGTCAATGACCGTTCCCCGAGTGTGACCTACAACGGAAATGTATCCACCATGAATCTGAACAAATAATTTATTCTGGTCCGACCAATCCTCTGTAACATGAGAGGCAGTTAAAATATAGAAGTTACCACCAAGTTCTGCCAAAACACTAGAAGCGTATGGCAGTATCTTTTTTTCAGGATCATGTTTAAACAATTGGCAAGTGAACGGGCCTATGTCATTCACAATGAGCCTCGA
>JBASCV010000252.1:0-6500 GCA_049651825.1 Bacteroidia bacterium | reverse complement strand
CGATGTATAACTTGCGAAAACTATAAAATAAAGTCCAAGCCAAAGCAGCTGCACAAAAATCGGCAAATAGGTATTTTAAAACTTGTAACTTTTTATTCATTTTAATCAATCAAAATCGTTTCGTCCGCCTAAGACAGACAGCATGAAAACCATTCTATTTTATTAACCTAATAATTTAAGCTAATGCACCACCTTAATATTATCCAAATACAAGGCAACACCATCGGCACCAGTGGTATTTTGCATACCAATAAATATTTTAAATTGTAATGCACCTGCCGAACCGCTTATTGCTGGTGTTAAATACAAATATGTTTTATTCCAATTTGCTGATGCATTGTATGTAAGTGAAGCCGTTTTTAAGTAATAAGGCGGTTGTGCTATTACACCAACCACAAACTCGTGGTTTGATTTATAATTAAACTCTAAAAAAACATCGCTTCCCCCCTTTGGTAAAGTATATGGCTGAGACGATACACACTCAAAAAATGTATTTTGATGATCTAAATAAGCAACACCACTGCTATTTCCTTCAAATACGTTTGAATCATAAATACGCTGAAGCGTAGTATCAGAAGTTGATGAAGTATCAATAATTACACCTGCAAGTTCAAAATCTTCCATAAATTGAAAATCGGCAGTAGAAGCATAAGTAACAGTTGGGCTCATTGGGGTAACTACACCGGCCTGTAAATCAACAGTTTGCTTATATGAAGTATAAAAAGGATAAGGCGAGCGAATGGCTGCAATACCGTTTACTTTAATACCCGCTCTTATCATTACATTGTGTACACCTGTAAACAAAACAGGAAATTTGCAAGGCAATTCATAACACCCAACAAGCTGTTCATCAACATATACCCAAGCATCAGTAATTTTATGAGAATCAGAGCCTTGCGAAATAGGATCTGTAGTTAAATCAATTTTATCAATAGATATGTAGGATGGAATAGGTTCGGTAGGGTTAAATAAATTGCAAGCCCCTAAAAAGACAACGAAACTTATAAAAACAACTATTTTTACTAAAAACAAGTACTTTTTCACCATCTAGCGCAACTAAAAACCTAATAATGAGCAGTTTATTCTGCAAAATTTGACGTAACACGCATTTTTTCAATCACTTTATAAGCTACATCCAATGCTTTATAGCCATCTTCAATGCTTACTAAAGGGGTTGTATTATGGGTTATCGCATCTGCAAACGTTTCAAGTTCACGTTTTATTGCGTTTGTTGGTAAAATTGTTGGATTTTCGAAAAATATTTGTTTGCTACCCTTATTATTTCCTAAATCTATTGTTACAGCAAAAGGTTCGTTTTCGTCAACTTGGTTCATTAAACGAATAATTTCAACCTTTTTGTCTAAAAAATCAACAGAAACATAGGCATCTTGCTGAAAAAAGCGCGATTTTCTCATGTTTTTCATCGAAATGCGACTAGCTGTCAAGTTAGCAACACATCCATTATCAAATTCGATACGTGCATTGGCGATATCAGGTGTATCGCTTACAACAGCTACCCCACTTGCACTGATACGTTTTATATTTGATTTTACAGTACTTAAAATAATATCAATATCATGTATCATTAAATCCAACACAACCGAAACATCTGTACCTCGTGGATTAAATTGAGCCAAACGGTGTGTTTCAATAAACATAGGCGACAAACAATATTCCTGAGCAGCAACAAAAGCCGGATTAAAACGCTCTACATGTCCAACCTGAACTTTTACATCGGCTTCTTTAGCCAAGCCCATCAATGTTTTTGCTTCTTCAATGGTATTGGTTACAGGTTTTTCGATAAAAACATGCTTCGATTTTTTTATCACCTTTGAAGCACAACTATAGTGTGTTATGGTAGGTGTTACAATATCTACTGCATCAACCTGATTAATAAGCTCTTCCATTGAAGCAAAATAAGGCACTCCAAACTCTTTTTCAACTAACACAGCCGCCTCTGGATTGGTATCATAAAAACCAACAAGCTCAAATTTTTCAATCTCTTTAAGCAAACGGATATGAATTTTGCCCAAATGACCAGCACCAAGTACTCCTATTTTTATCATACAGATATGTATTATGAATAATTATTCTGAACAAAAATAGAGCATACTTATTTATTTTAAACAAGCTGCGCTTTTACTTATGAATAGGTAGGTGTTAATTTCGGAATAAAACAAGAACTCCCGTTTCGAAAATTTCAAAACGGGAGTTCTTGTTGTTCTGTAGTTGTATTTATTAATAATACACCATACGTCGTACTTCGGCAATGTATTTGGCAAAACGAATTACCTGACGGGTATAACCATACTCATTATCATACCATACGTACAATACAATGTTTTTCTTATCAGGGCCAACAATGGTAGCTTGACTATCATAAACTGACGGACAAGGGTTGCCAATAGCATCGGTAGAAACAAACTCATTTGAATTGATGTAGTGGATTTGCTCAACCAAAGCACCATTCAAGGCTGCATCTTTAAGTATATCGTTTATTTGCTCACGAGTAACCTCTTTTTCGATTGTCATACTCAAAATAGCTAACGATACGTTAGGTGTTGGTACGCGCACCGAGTTTGCAGTAAATTTACCTGATAATTGCGGCAATACCTTTTTCAAAGCACTTTCAGCACCTGTTTCAGTAATAACCATGTTTAATGCGGCCGAACGGCCTCTGCGGTATTTTGGATGATAATTATCCAATAAATTTTGGTCGTTGGTATATGAGTGAACGGTTTCAATATGCCCACGGCTAATACCTAATTTACTATGTATTACCTGTAAAATTGGCATAATAGCATTAGTTGTACACGATGCAGCCGAAAAAATAGTGTTGTTTTTAATATCCGAAGCCTCATGATTTACACCATAAACAACATTGGGAACATCGCCTTTTGCAGGAGCTGTAAGTAATACTTTAGCCACTCCTTTTGCTTTTAAATGGCGACTCAATTCTTTGTCATCTCTGAAAACACCTGTATTATCAATCAATAAAGCATCATTAATACCATAAGCAGTATAATCAACATCTTCAGGGTTTCTGGCATCAATCATATAAACACGGTGGCCATTGATGATTAAGGCTTTTTTCTCAAAATCTTCAACAATAGTGCCTGGGAATGAGCCATGAACAGAATCGGTACGCAACAAATCAGCACGCTTTACAATTTCTTCATTGCTATTTCCACGGGTTACAATTGCTCTTAAACGCAATTGCTCGCCTTTACCTGCTTGTGCAATTAATTCACGAGCAGCCAATCGGCCAATACGTCCAAAACCATATAAAACAACATCTTTAGGAGTAATGGTATGTTTTTTACCAATTAAATCTTTTAATTTATTATTGATGAAATCACCAGCAGTTTTGAAATTATTTTTTTCTTGATACCACTCGTATGCTAATTTACCTATATCTACACGCGAAGGACATACATCTGCATTTTGAATTTCGGCAGCTAACATCAACGAATCTTTAATATTGATAGGTTTTTTAACAATATCTTTAGAGTATAAATGAAGGTTCATAATTTCACTTGCACTTCTATCAACCAATTTATTTCTGAAAAAAATCAACTCTATCGATTTTTCGAACCAAAGTTGGCCAACAATCCCTATAATTCCTAGGGCTGCTTTTTCTTCTTTAATCCAATCATTCAACTCTGCTTCATAAGAGTCTGTAACCTTACCATTTGTGGGTTTTAAAGTGTCAGATGTCATGCTTTAATTATTGTTTTAATCGGTTAGTAATAAAGTTAATTTTATGTTATGAATATTGTTTCGAAATTATAAAAAAAGAACCGCACAAACATCTGAATTTAAAATTCTTATAGATGTTTGTGCGGTTTCATTTATTAATCGTTAGTTATTTATTAACCTAAATACGTTTTTAATAACTTACTGCGCGAGTTGTGACGTAATCTGCGAATCGCCTTCTCCTTTATTTGACGAACACGTTCACGAGTTAAATCAAATTTTGCACCTATTTCTTCAAGTGTTAAACCATGATTGATGCCAATACCAAAGAATAGTTTTACGACATCGCGCTCTCTATCCGTTAATGTAGAAAGTGAACGCTCAATTTCACGCTGTAATGATTCGTTCATCAATTCATTGTCAGCACGTGGCGAATCGTGATTTACCAATACATCCAACAAGCTGTTTTCTTCACCATTTACAAATGGAGCATCCATTGATACATGGCGGCCTGATACACGCATTGTATCAGCAACTTTATCTTGTGGCAATTCTAGTATTTGTGATAACTCTTCGGCACTTGGCTCACGCTCAAACTCTTGCTCAAGTTTAGAAAATGCTTTATTGATTTTGTTCAATGAACCTACCTGATTCAATGGTAAACGCACAATACGCGACTGTTCTGCTAAAGCTTGTAGAATGGATTGACGAATCCACCATACAGCATATGAAATGAATTTAAAACCACGGGTTTCATCAAAACGTTTTGCAGCTTTAATCAAACCTAAATTTCCTTCATTAATTAAATCGGGTAAACTTAATCCTTGATTTTGATATTGTTTTGCAACAGATACAACGAAACGCAAATTTGCTTTGGTTAATTTTTCCAAAGCCACCTGATCTCCATCTCTGATTTTCTTCGCTAAGATAACTTCTTCGTCTGCGTTAATTAACTCCTCACGACCAATTTCTTGCAGATATTTATCTAACGAAGCGCTCTCGCGATTGGTAATGGATTTGGTTATTTTTAGCTGTCTCATGTTATTGTTGGATTAAAGTTGATACTATAAAACCGAATGCAAAGATACTTTAACTTAATGTTAAATACAATTAATCTTTCAATAAAAACAAGGCCTTATAATGCGCTGATTGTTAAGAACTTGAGTTTTTGTTGACCAAGCATTTTTTAGCACCCACAAAGGGCACTTTTGTTTCGATTAATTTATTTAAAAAATATTAACAGCGTGTTTAAAATTTGTAAAAAGATAAAATTTATACAAGCCTCTTTTCTCAACTCGGCTCGAAATGATAGCGCACGGGGTATTTCCGAGAGCTTGTTGAGAAATGAGCGATGTGATTAATTTGAGCAATTTTTAAAGCCCAAATCCATAATATGCTCGCATACCATTTGGATAAATACCTTCAATGAGCACCCCCCCTTTTTTATTTGCTAAAACCGATTTTACATCTTCCACAGATGCTACTTTTTTCTTATCAATACTGGTAATTACAAAGCCTTCTTTGATACCTGCATTCAGCAATTTGCCTGCTCCTAATTTTGTAATTTTGAGTCCGTTACTTACACTTAATTTTTTCATTTCTAATTCAGTAATAGGCTCAAGCACAGCACCTAAGGCCGAAACAACTTCTATTTTTGGTCGTTCAACAACACCTACAGTACCATTACGATTTTTAAGTACCAGTGCCATTATTTTTTCTTGATTATTGCGCTTTAAGGTAACATTAATTTTGTCGCCCGGACGGTAACGACTCACTTGCTCTTGCAGCTCTGGCACATTATTTACAACCACGTCAGCAACCTTTGTAATAATATCGCCTTCTTTAATTCCTGCTTCTTCGCCAGCACCGCCTTCTGTTAAACCATTTACATATACACCTTTAAGTTCTGTAATATTTTTTTCAGTAGCTAATTTGGCATCAATATCACGAATACTTACTCCTAAATATGCACGTTGTACTTCACCAAATTCTAACAAATCGGCAACTACTTTACGTGCCATATTTACTGGAATAGCAAACGAATAACCTGTATACGAACCTGTATTTGAGGCAATTGCCGAATTTATACCAATCAACTCGCCTCTTGCATTTACCAAAGCCCCACCACTGTTGCCAGGATTTACAGCAGCATCGGTTTGTAAAAACGATTCAACAGGGTTTATGCCTTTTGAGGGATCGTTTTCAATGATATTTATGTTTCGGGCTTTAGCGCTGATAATACCTGCAGTAACGGTAGATGTAAGGTTAAACGGATTTCCTACAGCCAATACCCACTCTCCCACTTTTACATCGTCAGAATTACCATAAGTTGCAAATGGTAAATTATTTTCTTTGATTTTAAGCAATGCTAAATCGGTAGTAGGATCTTTACCTATAACTTCGGCCACATAGGTACGCTTGTCGTTCAGCGTTATTTCAATTTTATCAGCATCGTCAATCACGTGATTATTGGTAACAATATAACCATCTTCGGAAATAATTACCCCTGAACCACTACCTACAGGGGCTTCGCGTTTTTGAGGGGCACGTTGGCTAAAAAAACCAAAAAACGGATCGTAGATGTACTGATTTTGAGTTTGATAATGAAACGTGGTTTTTACGTTAACAACGCTATGCACGGACATTTCGGCAGCGGTTGTAAAGTCTAACGCCTTTTCGGGCACCGCTTTTGCCATATTTACATACTTTACAGGGGGCTGATAACTCAAATTACTTGACGTTTGAGCCAGTTTTTTTTCAAAGAAATAATGATTTAGTGTTAAAGCTGTTACGCCTCCTATTGC
>JBASCV010000251.1:0-14153 GCA_049651825.1 Bacteroidia bacterium | reverse complement strand
TCTTTCAACAATAAATTTTTATAATAGTCTGATTTTGAATCATTTCCCATTATTAAATAGGTACGATACAACTGATAGTACGAAGATAACTTGTACTTATTATTAGGGAAACGCACAAGCAACTCTTCAAAGGTTTCAACTGATTTCGGATTGTTTAAAAGTTGCTCTTTGTATATTGTTCCTGCATTGTTGTAGGCTTCGGCAATTTTATTGTTTGATTTTTCAATTGCTTCAGGTGTAAGCGGAATTTTTTTCAGGTAGTAGTTTCTGTCTTTTTTGTTTGCGTTTTTCTCGGCAACAAGCTCTATTTTCGTCTTCACCGCTACACTATCTTCTTCATTATAAGAATCATCGTTGTTTACAACGGCCATCTCTTGACTTTTTTCGCTTCGTCTCCAATTATCTTCAAGTTTTCGAGGCCCCCACTTTTTATTAAATTCAGTAACACCAAATGTAACAGTTGTTGGGTTGTAAAAATACCACGAACTGTTTCCAGGTGTTTGAGTTGTATTTTTTAATGGATTATTTTGAACTAACGGGTCGGGGTTATTTTTAGCTTGTAGTTCTTGTTCTTTCTTCAACTCTTCTTCATCTTCAATCGTTTTAATTATTTTATCAATGGCATTATTTCGCTCTTTTTCCGACATTTTTGCCATACGTTGCAAGCTATCTTCAGTGGCAATTACGTTTAAATTTAAAACAAGTGCTGTTAAACTCTTTTTCCTATCGGCAATAAACTGATAATCAGGAAAATCCTTAGGTAAAAAAGTCATTGTGCTATCGTAATTAGCTTCAGCAGCTTTGTAATTGGGCTTTTCAAAATAAATATCAGCTCTGCGTAGATATGAAAGTGCTTTTTGCGTGTTGTTTGTTGTGCTTTCGGCTATTGAGTTATCGAGGTAATGTAACGCCTGTGCGATATCTTTTTCTTTATAGGCAATTTCGGCAAGGGCATAATAAATTTGATCGCGATACTCGATATTTTTACCATCTTTAAGCATACGCTGAAGTTGCTTTTTTACCTCTTTTGATTTAGTAGGGTCAGCATCCATCAATCGAGCTTGATTTATTTTTGCGCTAAACTCCATATCATAACTAGGGTGTAGCTTTGGTATTTGCGCATAGTAAGAAGACGCTTTATTATTGTCGCCTATTTTGGCGTATAACTGAGCCAAAACGTACAAATAACGTGCTTTTTTGATTTTATTTTTAGTTAGCTCTATGGCCTTTGTAATGTGCGGAACAGCTTTGGCATAATCTTCACGCTTCATATGATAATCGGCAGTAACAAGGGCTAGTTCTCTTGTAAAAACTTTATTATTTACAGGAAAATCTTCAGCACTTCTAATGTCATCCATTGCCATTTCTGATTTAGAAAAGCTCCCAATTTCGTTGTTTGCACGTATTGACCAGAGTAAACCTGTATATTTTGCTTCGGGATTTGGGTATTTTTTGGCAACGTATTCAAACATTTCTAAGGCTGTAAAAAATTCGCGTTTGTAAAAATAGGCTTGCCCAATCAGCACATAATTTTCATCTATCCACTTACAAGCGTTTGCAATTTCTTCTTTACTTTTAGGATTTATGATAGCATGGCGTTGAATTACAGTTGACGACTTTTTAATGATTTTATCAAAATCGGCATAGTAATTTTTTGCGTTATCGTTGGTAGTATATACAAAAAGCGGAATAAGTTTGGCAAAATCATCTTTGTACTCTTTCTCTACCTTTTTTGTAGATTCCTTAAGATATTCGCGCGAATAGAAATAACCATTGTAGCGGGCATTCATATTATGCCAACCACGATGCATGGCCGTATTTTTTTTTGTTGTACAGCTTGCAATCAATAACAAAAAGCAGCCTAAGAACAGGATTTTAAATACAAATAGGTTGTTTTTTATCATTTAATTGCAATGTATTTTAAAAAATTGTGCTGTTTCATTCATATTCGTTCAAAAACAGCCTCCTAATAACGCTAAAAACACAAAAATATTTTATTTTTCTATAAAAAGGTTTAAAATGTATTCAATTTATGTAAAAATAATAGCTACGCTTATTTCTTTATAAACTCAAAAAAGACCTTGCGCACTGTTGATTTCAAAACTGTGGAGAAATAGCTACTCCGCCAACATAGTTCCATGAGTCAAAGGCAAGTTGTTTTCCAGCACATTGTAAAAGTAAATGCCTTTTGGCAAACCATCTAATTCAACTCGTAATGAATTAGTTAACACATTATCAATACGTTTTATTTCCTTACCAAAAGCATTGTAAATTATAATTGCTAATGGTTCAGAATGCTTGTTGCGCTGTATATCAATTGTAATATAATTTTTAAATGGATTTGGATAGGTGTTTACCGTTAACACATTTTTATTTAAATCATTAAGTCCTGCAGCTATACCAAAATCGCTAAGCGGACGTGCCCAAGCTCCACCAGCATACGAACCGGCAAAAATGGTTGGTCCGCTAATTAACAAGCTGTATATTTTAAGATTTACTAAGCCAGTATTGGCCTGTGTCCATGTGGCACCAGTATCGCTTGAGTGAAACACCCCCCCACCATCAGTACCAACAAATAAATGATTATCAATTGATTCTATCGATAAAACATCTAAATCAGTAAGGCCTGAATTGCTCGCCATCCAATTAGTTCCATTATCGGCTGATACAAACACTCCACCATAGGTACCAGCAATAATTTTTGAGTTAACAACTTTAAGTGTATTTACATTGTTATTTGTTAAGCCCGTGCTAGCAGCAACCCAAGTTGAACCATTATCGGACGAATAAAACACGCCACCATAAAATGTTCCAGCATAAACATCGCTACCACTTGCAGCTAAGGCTTGTACCGATGTATTGGTAAGCCCCGTATTTATTGCAGTCCAAGTAGCGCCATTGTCGGTTGAACGAAATACTCCACCACCAAAAGTACCAGCATATACGTTTGAACCACTAATAGCAAAACAAGTAACACTCATTGAGGTAAGCCCGGTGTTTGATGCAGCCCATGTTCCTCCCCCATCGGTAGATTTAAAAACACCATTTGCATAGGTTCCCGCATACAAGGTAGTACCATCAGTTCCTAATGCTTGTATTGATTTGGTTGTAAGCCCTGTATTTGCTGACAACCACGCGTTGGTACCATTATTTCCTGAAAAAGAAATTCCAGTACCAAATGCTCCTGCATAAACGGAACCACCGCTTGAAACTAATGATTGTACATTGGTATTTGTAACACCGTTATTGGCTTGCAACCAACTAGTACCATTATTTACTGATGTATACAAGCCATCGCCATCAGTACCAGCAAACAATTTGCCTGAACTATTAACAGCCAGTGCAACAACAGTAGTAACTAGACCAGTATTTACTGGTGTCCATAAACCACCATTATTGGTTGATAGTGAAACGCCCCCTTGATATGCACCTGCATAAATTTTAGTACCATCAATTGCCAGCGCACTCACATTTGTCATATTATTTGCTTGGCTCCACGTACCTCCGTTATTGCTTGAAACAAAAACACCAGCACTTGTACCCGCAAAAATAGTTGTTCCAGTAATCGCTAAAGCCGAAACGTAAGTATTAGTAAGTCCTGTATTTACGGCAGTCCATGAGGCACCACCGTTTGTAGAAAGAAATACTCCATTTCCAGTACCTGCAAAAATATTATTTCCACTAGATGTAAAAGCTCTTACTTCCAATGAAGTAAGACCTGTATTGGAGGCTGACCAACTAGTTCCTGCATTTGACGAAACAAAAACACCTGCATTTGTACCCGCCAAAATATTACTACCATTAATAAGTAAAGCAGCAACATTAAGATTTGTAAGTCCGCTATTTGCTGCAAGCCAGTTAGCACCACTATTGGTAGAAACAAAAACGCCACCGCCTGAAGTGCCTGCATAAACAATTGTTCCAGCAGTATTAGTAGCCAAGGCTTGAACCGTTAAATTTGTTAAACCATTATTAACGGCTGCCCATGATGCCCCACTATTTGCAGACGAAAATACACCAGCACCACCAGTTCCTGCATAAATGGTAGAAGTACCAACAGCAAACGATTTAATAGTACCGCCACTAGGGCCAATTGCATCCCATTGAGCATTTGCAGTTATGCTAATTAGCAGCACACTAGAAAAAATCAATAATAGCTTTATTTTCATAGGATATATATGTTATAAATTTTGCAAGATAAATATAGAATGTATAATTATGTAAAGGTCATCAAAAAAAACAACAAAATCAAGATGTATATACACTTCAAAATAATTACATTTGCCTCCCTGTAAAATACGGAGAGGTGTCAGAGTGGCCGAATGAGCAAGCCTGGAAAGTTTGTATACTCGCAAGGGTATCGCGGGTTCGAATCCCGCCCTCTCCGCTGAAAATGTCAAAAGCCCTAAAGTAGCATCTACTATAGGGCTTTTGTTTTGAGCCAAAGTGGGGGTTAATTACATTTAGCTTTATTGTAATCTTCTTTTACAAAAGGATTGTCGAACACTTGAAATGTAAGAAAAGGGGCACCAAATAACTTACAGTATTTTTCATGATTCATTTTTTCAGCTTTTTGAAGTGCCGAAACAAATGTTCGAGATTTTATCAATTCAGGTACCTGAGCGCAGAATGATATGTAGGCAAATAATAGTTGCTCATTTACTTTATCTTTTCTCACAAAGTCAGTTAATAAATTAGCTGCATATTTATAATCTTTAAAGCGAGCAAATACATAAGCCAATTTCAAATTATTTTGCCAAGTAGATTCTTTTAAATTATAAAACGATTTTACTTTTTCAATACAAGCTTGTATGATTGGCTCCGAACCTTCTTCGGTATTTTTTTCATCAATAATTTTAAATTGCCATTCGATATTTAGCGCATCTACTTGCTTTTTAGGAATTTCGCTTTTATAAAGAGCATTTATTCTATTTTGCATGGCCGAAATATCCTTTGATTCGCCAACAGTAGAATCTAATTTTATGGCGCAAAATATATTATTATAAGCAACTATATTATTAGATGGATCAATAGTGGCAATTTTTTTCAAGGCCTCATAATCATTTTCATCAACGGTATTTTTCTTAGCCATAGATTTTAAAACAACCTGATTATTCATAACACCTGAAAATTTTGCATCCTTAGGTATTTCAATTTTATCTAATGCTTCAGGAGTGTATTTTTTTTCACGCACTTGTTTACCAATGTAATACTGGATTTTGTATGCCAATGTAACATCTTTCTTTTTAGCTGCCTGATTAAATTTACTTATTGAAAACTTTTCTTCTTTAGGACCTTTGATATCGTAGGTTACATCCATTACAATTTCGGCAAAACGCTGTTTTGAGAGATAAGGCTCTAGCTCTTCTGATAACCCAGGTTTTGTATTAATTTCTTTGATTGCTTGCTCCTTCGTCATTTTTGCAAGTGTATCGTATGACGTGCCTTCCATACTTGTTTTGAAAAGTTCCCACGAATCACTCGTTTTAATTGTAGTAACAACACCTTGTTTTTGTAATTTGCTAAGTGCCTGAATAATGCTTTCAGAACGTTTTTTCTGTAGCTTAACATTTGCCGCAGCATCACCTTCTATTGAAGAGTATGCTGTTATATACAATCCAGTAATAATAAAATCAGGCTCTTGTAAAGCATTCAAAAAAGGATCCATATCAGACTCCTTGTATTCATATTTATTTTTCTCGAAAGGCAACGTAAAATTCAATATTGCATCGTCAGCCTTTGGTATAAATGGTGGTTTAAAATACGCATTCGAGTCGGGCATTAAAAGCAATTTTAAGCTTGTGGTTGCATCTTGATCACCTTGCTCAATATATGATTTTACAAGCGTTTTACAAAGCTTGCCCCCCTGAATAACCAATAAATTTAATTCATAAGTAGTATCGGCTCTTAGTTTTTTAGGAATCAATCCTATCTGAGTATCCAACTTTGTAACTTTTCCTTTTTTGCTTGTTTCATCAGGCTTAACACGATTTTTGCTCAACAATTTTTCTTTATTAACCGTTTTAGTTAAAACACCTTTACTCAATAAGTTATTGTTCATAATATTGTAGTTGGGCTTACTATATTGGGCGCGTTGAATAATGTCAACCGCTAGCCCATCACCTGGTTTTGAAATTAGTTTTGTAAGACTTTTTAAATCATCATATTTCAAAAATATTTTTCCATCTTCAACATATAGTCCATTAACAAGCCCCTCATAATCTTTGAATTTATCGCAATTTTTGCACGATTTTTCATCTGGTGTCTTTACCTTTTTATTTTTTTTCGTGAATCGAACAGGTAGCTCTTTACGTTTTTTAGCTCCCGCATTAAATGTGTTAAAACTTCCAAAAACAACAGAAATAAATGCTTTTTTACCGGTTTCGTCAAGTTTAATACTTGGACTCGCATACACGTAATTTCCGTTTTTAATAATTGTTGGTTCTTTTTTACCTGTTACCCACTTGGCAACAGCGGATGATGCAACTTCCTGAGGAGTCATACTTTTTTTATCCTTTGCTATTGGAACAGCAATAACAATTTCTTCGGCTTTTTGAGTACCACCCACAGAAACAACACGTTTTCCTGTTGTTTTATGCTTTCCTTTACTGTTTTCTAACCCAGCTTTACCAACGGTAGCAATGTATTCGGCTTGTATAGCGGCAGCTTTAGCCAACATTGAGTCAAAAACTACTGAATCTACTCCGTTTTCAATACGAATTTTATTTAGTTCCTCAACAATAAGTTTTGTTGTAGTTTCAATATCAAAATCACTTTCTACTGATTTATCGAGTGGAGATTTTTGAGCGAATGTTAAAAGAGTTGTTGCCAGAATGAGAAGCAATACAGAGGTAATTTTTTTTATCATTGTTTTTATTGTACTAAGTGTTAAAAAACAAAAATATTTTTTCCCTATCACATCAAGAAATATAAAATGTATCAGTTATGAACAAAAAGAGAGCTTTTAGGGGTGGTTTTGAACAATTTAAACATAAGCACTTGATTATCAAAAAATTAGAAAAATCATAAAATTACCATTTTAAGTAGCTAAAAACAGTAATTGATAGATTTTTAATAGAAATAGGGGCAAAAATTAAATACTAATGCATCACAACAAATCTTTGATGCAAATTTGTATTTGCAGATGTAATTGTATAAGTACCATTTGGCAGATGACTAATATCTATTTTATTATTGTTTTTTAAAGACCACATCACTATTTCTCCTAAACAATTATAAATACTATATGCTTCACTTTCTAAACCTTCAATATACAAATAATCAATTGTAGGATTTGGGTACACATGTATTTCAAATTGATTGACTAATGAATTTATACTATTAGGGGCATTCGCAAACTGATATTCAGAAGTTCCTATTCCCCAATAATTAGGATCAGCGTGAATACCGCCCAATGAATCAAAGGTTATATGGTAGGTAGTATCTGTTCCAGAAACATCCGCTAGTCTATTTCCCGCATACCAAATTCTTAAACGGCCATTGTCATCCATAAGTGGTGTTATTGAACGTAACTCAGAAAGGTAGTCTCCATTTGTCCAGTTGAATTCTTCCATCGTATGGATAGGGGTATCATCATGATACCACTCATTAAGGTTTCCGTATGATTTAAATTGATGAAGAGCGGCTTGTGTCCAATTACCATTAATTATTTTTGCGACATCGGTAAATAAATACAATGTATCGTTAATGGCTAATGCCGAAGGAGTTGAAAGTCCCCACCAATTATCGATAGAAGGATAAACATCTTGAGGAATTTTAACAGTTTGAATGGGGCTATCAAATGTTACACCATTAGCAGAACGCATTAAACCAATGCATTGTAATGGAGTTCCATTATCAACACCAGCCGCTGTAAAAAACAAATAAATGCTATCATGATAAACAACAGCTCCGGGCTCACCTACTATACTACCTCTCCATGTTGCTGAACCATCCGATTCTAAAACAGGATTTGTATCCATTTGCCAAACGATTCCATCAGTTGAAGTTGCATGTGCAATTACAAAATCTTCAGCTACATTTGTTGGATATACAGTGAGGTACATGTGATATTGATTATTAAAATGTACTACAGACGGAGTTTCTACTCCCCCTTCGTAATAGGTTCCGATACTTGGCTCAAGTATTGAAGTTGATGGCGACATTGTCCATGAGTAACCATCAGAAGACAATAAACGATATATTTTCACATGGTTTCCAGCAGTAAAACCAGCTGCGGCAGAAATATACATAATGTATTGACCATTTTCTTTCAACACAACAGGATCGTTCCAAGCAGCATTGGCAAAACCATCACCATACTTTATGATTGGGTTAGCACTATAAGCTTGAAATGAAGGAAAAAACGAGGTATCAACAGTTTGTGCTATTCCTGTTCTCCCAAACAATATATATATAATTGAAGCAATAAAACTGTATAGTAGTTTCATAATTTAAGTATAACTATATTATAAATTTAAAATATAATAAATCTAAAAGTCGTCTTATCTTGCTATTCCTCCAAATAATAATCAATTACGTCTGTAATATTCTGGAACTTCACCCCATCTGCACCTTCAAAGTAATCATCTATCAATTCTAATATCTCAATAGCAGAAATAGTATTGTCATTATTCGTATCAAATGGTTTGAAATCAGCGGGCAATTTATCGTCATTTTTTTTAGAAGACTTAATATTTTTACTCTTCTTTTTACTTTCGGCAAATGCCGCCTGAAGCTTTTTTAATTCAGCTTTCTGTTCTTGTTCTACATCTATTTTAATCACCTTAAATTCAGTTCTTCTATTTAGCTGTCGGCCGTCTTCTGTATCGTTTGTAGCAATCGGAAACTGAGAGGCGTAACCTACAAACTGTAATCTATTGGCATCAACCCCTTTAGTAATTAGATAATCGACAACTGTTTTTGCTCTATTTTCAGATAAGGTTTTATTGACAGCTGTAGCACCTCTATTATCAGTATGACCAGATATTTCAATTTCTAATGTTTGCATATCATTCATTAATTTCAGAGCTCTATCTAACTCCGCAATTGATTCTGTTCGGAGTGTTGCTTTACCGATATCAAAAAATATATTTTCTAAAACTACTTTTTTACCTATATCAATTTTTTGCATGGTAATAGGAGATATATTTAATACGGCTCCAGCATTATCTGGAGCTTTTACTTTTAGCGATTGAAAAAAATATCCAGGTTTATTGAACACAACATTATAATTTTTACCTGGCTTGACTTTGATACTGTATCTGCCATCTGCATCCGTTTTATACTTACCAAATACTTCGTTAGTAACGGTATCGATAAGCTCCACTTCAACCTGAGCACGTATTGGACTTCCCGTTTCGTCCAAAACTCTTCCTGTTAAATAAGCATACTTGGATTGTAACACAATATCTTTTTCAATTTCGTTAAAGCCTTTTGAACGTGAAACCTCTAGTGTTTCTTTGAACAAAAAATAGTCATCAGCCTTAATTTCAATTTCATAGGTTTTACCCTCGGGTAAAGAAATCAAGTATTCGCCAGTAGCACTGTTTGACGAAAACACACCGATAGAAATTCCTGTAACTTTATCCCTTACATAAATTTTAGCACTTAACGCTTTGCCATTGCTATCTATAACAAGTCCTTTTAAAAGCGTAAGGTGTTTTTTCATAATATCTTTATGAAATATTATTTTATAAATATCCTTTTCTCCCAGCCCGTTCTCACGAGGTGTTGAATAATACCCCGTTTTACCATCAGCTTTCAGAACAAAGCCTACATCATCACCAATGCTGTTAATCGGATTTTCAAGGCTTTCGGGCTTGCTCCACGTTTTTGAACCTTCATCATAATTTGTCATAAAAACATCGAAACCACCTATTGAATTATGCCCTTTTGAACTAAAAAAAAGTGTTTTTCCATTTGGATGAATGAATGGCATTTCTTCATCTTCTTTTGTATTAACAGAATCGCTCAATTCAAACGCTTCGCCCCATTTTCCATTATCATCTTGGGTACAAAACCATATGTTTTTATCTTCTTTTCGTCCCGAATTTTTTGTTGGTCTTTTGCTAACAAAATAAATTGTTCTTCCATCTGGTGAAATGCTTGCTGACGACTCGTGATATAAACTATTAATTGGTGAAGGTAATTTTACCGGTTCTGACCAAGCTATTCCGTCTAATACAGACTCGTATATATCACCATTTCCCTGGTTATCATCGCGATATAGCAACAATCGTTGACCATCATTAGATAATGTTATAGCAGAACTATTCCGACCTATTGCATTTATGGGTTCACTCATTAATTGAGCCTCAGACCACGTTTTAGCTTTAAAGTTATATTTTGAAAAATAAACCTGTTCATTAAACTCTTTATTTTTTTTTAGTTCTTTAGAATTTTCTGGTCTTCGGGATGTAAAAACCAACAACGATGCATTACTAGTAATAACAGGACCGTAATCAACATACGGTGAATTTATTTGTGCTCCTATATTTTTAATTTCAATAAAGGAAGTATCCGTTTGTTGAGCGAAAAAAGAGTTACAATAAATAAAAATAGAAAGAAAAAAAAATAGCGTTTTTGATTTCATATTTTTTTCTATAAACGCGTTGCTGCAGTTTTAGTTGTAAACGGATTAGGAGTAACATAACGCAACGTAAGTTCAATCCCTCCCTTAAAAGAACTCACATTATTTAATACCGATGTATTTATATCATAACTAATTCCCATCGCATAATTGGAATATTCGAATAATGTACAAATAGCCATCGCATCTTTAGCCCTATGATATGCACCAATCGAAAGAGAAGCACCTTTATTAAAAAAACTAGATTTGGTTTCTTGCGAAAATTTTACACGGGCCATTGCTCCAATTAAAAACTCTTGCAAAGTACCTTGTTTATACGCCATAAAACCCGGCAATAAAGCTACTCTTTGATTTAAACCTATGGTAGCACTACCATGTACAACATATTTCATATTTAATTTATCTGTGGTGCTATTATAAAACGAAATATTGGGTTGATTTACATGAGAAACAGCAAACCCAATATTTACTTTCATTTCTTTTGGGGGTTGACTGATTTCTTGTTGTTGTGTTTTAATAGGGTCTATAATTGTGCTATTATCGTATTTCCAAAGCATACCCAAAGAAAAATCAGGTACTATTTTACTTGAACCTATTAAAGGCTCTCCATTATTTAATGATGTATTTATAATTGTTCCATCGTATTGTGCATCCCATGTTAATTTCGAAAAGTCAATACTTTTTTGAACAAATCCGGTTTGTAAGCCTACGCCTAATGAACTTTTTTTAGCAACCCTTAAATGATAAGCCAATGATAAAGCCGCCTGTGTTGTTCCTAAATTTCCATCGCCCGCTTTATCGCTAAAAAAATTGATGCCAGCAGCAAAGTTTCCTCGTTGAAATTTTCTTGTATTCAACTTCATATCATAGGAAGCAGCAACAGTTGTATAAGGTGTACCAACACTTCTCCACTGATTTTTATAATTAATAAGCGCTTCAGTATCAAACAAGGCGCCAGCTAATGCAGGATTTTGAATTAGAGGAGCCATTTGAAACTGTGAAAAATGAATATCCTGCGCATAAACTTGGTAATGAAAATAGTTCAAAAAAAGGAGCAGGAAAATACTTTTAACTATGTTAGATTTCATATGTTATTGAATTCAATTATTAATCAATTATCGTATCAAAGTAATATTGCCCTTTTGAGTAACTTTTGTTCCATCAATCAAGATCGCATCCGCATAATAAACAAATACTGCCGAGTTTAAAGTAGTACCCTTAAAAGCACCATTCCAACATTGATTTATATCATTTGTTTCAAACACTTTTTCTCCCCAACGATCAAATATTCGTATTAAAAAAGATTGAGTACAGTGCCCATGAAAACACGCCATTTCGTTGGCTCCATCACCATTTGGTGAAAATGCAGTAGGTATTGCCAATGCACATTCTTTATTAACAGTAATGTTTACACACGCTGTATCCAAACAAGTATTTGTATCAACCCCAACCACGCAATAAGTTGTAGTTTCTAATGGCGATGCTACTGATGTTGAACAATTGATACAACCCAAAGTTCCAATTGGACTCCATGTGTATGAATCAGCACCCGCAGCAGTTATAGAAATGGATGTTCCATAATTTATTGTAGTGTCGGCACTTACTGTTACTATTGGATTTGGAAATGCAACAACAGAAACTGAGTCAGCATATACACAATTGTTTGCATCGGTAATCGTACAAGTATATGTACCTGTAGTAAGGCTATTAGCGATTGCACCATTTCCTCCTAAAGGACTCCAGCTATATGAATAGGCTCCAGTACCACCCACTACAGAACTAACTTCGGCAGCTCCATTATTAGCGCCACATGCAGGAGTAGAAAAAATTATTGCATTGATAGAATCGGGTTGTGATATAGTTATCACTTGAGTTGCAACACAAGCGTTACTATCGGTAACCGTACAGGTATACGTATTAGGCAACAAACCAGTAACGTTAGAGCCTGTTGAAGATATCGGTGTCCAATCATACGTATATGGCGTTACGCCACCTACCACAGTTACAGAAGCTGTTCCATCAGTTAAACCATAACAAGTAACATTAGTAAATGAAGAACTGATTACAATAGGTAAAGCTTCTGTAATTGTAATTGATTGTGTAACAGTACAACCTATGCTATCGGTAACTGTTACGGTATGACTTCCTGCCCACAGATTTGAAGCAATTGTGTCCGTACCAACACTTCCTGTCCACACATAATTGATATTACCAATAGCAGCGGCTACATCAATTACGGCACTACCAGTACTATCTCCATTACAGGCAACATTTGTTTGAGTAACAATACTTATTACAGGACCACCAGTATTAGTAATGCTAACAGTTGAAGTTGAAGAAGGACATGGAGAATTTGATATTATCCACTCCAAAACAGTAGTACCAATTGTTAAACCAGTAACATAAGTATTAGTTAAACTTGAGTCAACAATAGTAGCAATTCCACTCACAAGATCCCAAACGCCTGTCCCAACCAATGGAGTTGTTGCCGATAACAAAGCAGAATCATTACAAATTAATTGGTTTGTTCCAGCTATTGATACAGAAGGTTGCTCAACACCTGTAATTGTTACTGTAGAAGATGATGATGGGCAAACTCCATTATTAATTGTCCATTGAAAAACATTTGGCCCGTATGTTAATCCTGTTACTTCCGAAAACGCATCTAAAGTATCTGTAAATGTTCCTGTGCCACTGACCACTGACCAAACACCTATACCATTTACAGGCACATTGGCAGCTAATGTATCCATTGTGCCACATACACTAACACTAACTCCGGCATTAGATGGTGTTGTTTGAGGAGTAAATGATAAATTTGTAGTTACGGCAGTATCACAGGCTCCGCTTACATATATTGTATCAAAGTACGCCCCAGCTGTAGTTTGATATTGACCTTGTAAAAACGCACTGTCACCTTGACATAAAAGTAAATTCACCGTTTTTGTAACCATCATACAAGTAGTATCTATGAGTGTCCACGATTGATAAAAATCAATTGGATTAACACTTACTCCACTTACCATATTTAAAGTGCCATTAGCAACTCCAAATAAGTTCACAGGTGTTTCCCATGAATTAATGGTTGAATTAAAACGTTGTGCTTGAAGGTTATTTTCAACAATTGTATTTGCTCCCGCTAATTCATTCACTGCATCATCATACGTAAAGTCAATTATAGGTGTAGGTTTAGTTGAGTACGAACCTGCATCAATACGCCAAAAACGATCAACTGCGAACAAAGAATTATCAGATGTACACAACGAACTCATATTTGTAACATCACTGGGATAAACAATATTACTATCGGATGAGGTTTCGTAAGTAGAAAATAATATTGCGCCAGATGCACCCGCACCCGCAACCGAGATATTTAAAGCTAATGGTATTTTTACAGAGCTGGCTGTAGTAAACGGTACAACATAATTTCCTGTTGCTGTACCAATGTTCCATTTCACAACATTAAACTCGCCTTCAGAAACAATGTTACCACCTGTACCTAAGGTAGTAATTGCATTTGTATTGCTATTGTCTATTACTAAATAAGCAGAGTCGCTTATTA
>JBASCV010000250.1:0-10071 GCA_049651825.1 Bacteroidia bacterium | reverse complement strand
CCCTTCAACAACCCAATCAACTACAGTTTACTGCTATTTGCCAGTATATACAGCAGTTCGAACTCGATAATCGAAATCTAAAAAAAGAAGAATTTATCGTTGCCAACCATCAAGATCAAGTTTTTGGTTTTGGACGTTTGCGTAAACATACTGATTGTGTAGAGCTTTGCTCACTTGGAGTTGTTGTGCCTCATCGAATGAAAGGAGTAGGGAGGGCAATTGTGCAAGCACTCATCAAAAGTTCAACCGAACCAATTTATTTAGTTTGTATTATTCCTGAGTTTTTCGTCCCTTTTGGATTTCAACAAGTAACTAACTTTCCACCTGCTATTCAAGATAAAATTAACTATTGCACTCAAGAATTAGTGGTGCCCGAAACCTACGTAGCGATGAAGTATAGTGGTTAATGTATGGGTGTAACTTATAATTATTTATATACCCCCCTCATTCAAAAAACTACTTTCAACTAGTTTTAGCTTTTTGTGTTTTGTTCAACAAAAGCAAGCTATTGTTTTCAGCTTTTGTCATTTCTTCTTTATCAATCTTTTTTTTATCGGTATAACCCAGTAAATGCAATATACCATGTATAATAATGCGGTGTAGCTCGTTTTCAAACGATACATCATATTTGTTGGCATTTTCCTTTACGCGTTCAATACTTATAAAAATATCCCCACTAATGGGTGTGTTTTGTTGGTTTTTTGAATAGTCAAAGGTGATAATATCAGTAAATGTATTGTGTTTAAGATAGTTTTGATTTATATCCAACAAATAGCTATCGGAGCAAAATATAAAATTAATAGCACCTGTTTTTTTTTTCTTTTTTTCAATAACAAGTGTTATCCACTTTTTAAGTAGCGCTTTGTTTTTTAATACAAAACTGATGTCTTCTGTTTGAAAGTAAATCATACAAATTTTATTTAATTCCTTTGCGCTCTCGCCATATTTGGTTGAACGATTTGTTTGCAACCTGTGGTAATTCACGTCTTTCGCCCCATGCTTTTTTAAAAAATTGCTTTAGCATAAAGTTTTTTAGTTTGGCTCCACCTTTATCCATTTTTGAACGTTTTAGCATTGCTTTTTTCCAAAAATGCCACGTCCAGTTATCCGTTTTTGATGAATACCCATTATCTACTGTATCTCTTCGGTTCAATAATAGTAGTTTGTGTAAATCAATTTTTACTGGACATACTTCTGTACATTTACCGCACAGTGTGGATGCATAACTCATGTGTTTAAACTCCTCCATTCCTTTTAAATGAGGAGTAACAATAGAACCAATAGGGCCAACATAGGTTGTACCGTATGAATGTCCACCAATTGTCTGAAAAACAGGGCATACGTTAGAACAAGCTCCGCAACCAATACATGTTAATGCTTGGCGTTGTTCAGGTTTTTCTAGCAATGTAGAGCGGCCGTTGTCAACCAATATTACATACATTTCTTGAGGACCATCAATTTCATCTGCCTGTTTAGGGCCAGTATAAATAGTATTGTATGCTGTTATATTTTGCCCTGTTCCATATGTTGATAATAGTGGCCAAAATAAATCTACGTCCATTATTGATGGAATCATTTTTTCTACACCTACTATTGCAATGTGTATTTTGGGAAATGCCATCGACATGAGCCCATTGCCTTCGTTTTCGGTTATTGCAATGCCGCCAACATCTGCTATAATAAAGTTGGCTCCGCTAACACCAACATCTGCTTGCAAATATTTTTTTCGTACTTCGTCTCTAACAAATGCTGTTATTTGCTCTGGACTATAATCGCTTGCAGTACCTTTTTTTTCTGCAAATGTTTTTGCTACATCTTCTTTTGAAAGATGCATTGCAGGTGTAACCGAATGGAAGGGCTGTTCGCCTCTTAATTGTACAATGTATTCTCCTAAGTCGGTTTCAACTGATTCTATCCCATTTTTTTTCAATACCTCTTTTAAACCAATTTCTTCCGATACCATTGATTTTGTTTTTACAATGGTTTTTGAATTTGTTTTTTCAATAATTTGTAACGCTTCTTTTGCTGCTTCTTCGCCATCCTGAGCCCAAATCACTTTTCCGCCTCTTTTAATGAAATTAGCTTCAAATTCAATTAAATGTTTTTCCAGATTTTCTATTGCTTTACCTTTTATTACAGCAGCCCTGCTTTTCGCCAACTCTAGGTTAGCAAACTGTTCTTTCCCTTCAATAACTTTATTGTTATATAATCCAATATTGTATTTTATTGTTTGCCTGTGTGCCGTATCAAACGTTTTTGTTTCCGATTGCGACAAAAAATATTCCAAAGTTTTAGACATACATATACGTTGTTAAATCATAAATAGCGAGTGGTATAAATATAAGAATATGACTATTACATTTCTCTTTATTTACTGTTTATGTATTAACATACTTTTTAACCAATTTTACGAGAGGCAAAAAGAGGGATGAGATAAAAATGATAGGAGTGTTTTATTGAGTAAGTGTTATAGCTGAAGTACTAATGGTATTACTTACATTTCCAGCTCTATCTTTAGCATATATGGAGTACGTTACAGACTCAGAAGTGGAACCATTTATAATAGCCGTATTTTTTAGTTCTATGGCTAATGTACCTTGTATCGCAATTGCTTGTCCACTTGGTGCTAATTGAGAAATACGGTATTGATACGTTACATTGTTTCTTGTATCAGTTAAAAACAAATTTTTTACATCAGGTGCGTTTTCACCCAAATCACCATCACCATCTTTATAAGTAATAACAATGGTTATTTTATCCTGATATTCGGTGGCCGTAGTGGGTGATATGCTCACAAAATTTAACTCAGGAGTAGTAGAAATAGTTATTTCATCGTCTTTTTTACAAGAAAACAAAACAGTACAGAAAATTGAAAAAAGTAAAAACTTTGTTTTCATATGCTAATAAACGTAAAACGACCAATATGTTTTATAAGGGTCTGGTAAATTATCTGTTGGAAACTGTGTGTTGTTTGTATGATCGCCATCATTCACAAAATAACGCATATAAACCACTTGATTGTGCGGTAATTGAGAAGTGTTGATGGTGATAGCAAAAAAGTGATTTTCGTCTGGTGGTGGTATGTAGGTATATTGAGCAGTAAACGATATTGGGTTACTAAAATCATTTTTATCAAACGATAATCTCATTTGATTTACCTGTAATTGTTGATAGCTGGTACTATCATCCTTAACTAAAAAAGCAAAAACAACATTTGTACTATCTGGAAGTAAAAACGAGTTGTAAGGTATACTGTCAATACGATTATCGGCAGCCGTATAATTGATTTGAAAGGTGGCAGCATCAACTACCGCAAAAAACGATTCTATTGTTGGTTCTAAATTAGGATAGCTAGGAACACTTCCATTCATTCCTTTTGCACCTTCTTCAATCCATGTTTTAATTGCTAAAATATCCGAATCTGCTAAAGGCACACCAATATTATCTTGTGGCATTCTATCATCTTGATTTACAAAACAACAGTTGGTTATTCGTTCGTAAAGCACTGATTCTAATGGTTTGTAAGGAACTACTCTGTATACAAATGTTTCGTTTGCATTGTTTTTTACAACGGGTTGATAAACTAGTGTAGAAAAGGCTGATTGAGGTGTTCTAAAATCAGGTTCGAAATTCCCATCATGGCAACCAGGTACAGCACATCTTGGTTGTAAAATGTTTTTATGAATACCTAATAACGAATTAGGATTAGGTGCAGTATCAACAGGTACTGTTCCGTAATCAATGCTTGCAAAAGGGTTTGCAGGAGGTTCTGCTTTATCCTTTTTGCAGCCTTGTTGAGTTAAAAACACAACAAAAATAAGTGATAGGCTCAAGAGCCATTTATTATAAAAAAACTGTTTCATCATACATACGCCTGAGTTAACACACTTCCCATTCTATTTCTGTAGCTCAACGGAATTTCGTCATAAAAACCTAATATGTCTGCAATTGTAGGCACAATATCAATGCTTTCGCCCATTTCAGTTGAGTACAATTGATTTTGTTTAATAACTCCTGTTGGTCCTAGCATTAAACAAAATATTTCTCTTGACAATGCTCGTCCGTTTACCAATTCGCCTGTATGATCCAATGCAAAACGACCGTAAGCATCCATCAAGGTATTGGCTGTTTCATTTCTTCCATGCTCTGGAGCCGCAATCAATACTGTATTATTTGCCATGCCTGGTGTGTTCTGAATAGTTTGCCACAAGTGTGCTAAGGCATAACTTGCTTTACGTAAATTGTTGCAATATTGAGTAAAATCTGAATGACAAACATCCACATCTTGCATGTTTACAACCAACAATTCTGGTTTGAAGGTGGTAATAATATTTTCTGCAAAAAACACATTGCGCATATCATTATTCATGTTAGATGCACCAACGCCCCATGGATCGTTGTAGCCACCACTCATAGCTGATGCGTAACTTGCATTTATGAAGGCGCTCAATGTAGCAGCATCTTCGCTTGTGTTTTCTACACCGGCATCTCCGGCTTGGTATTGACTTCCGAAATTGTTATTTAAAATTGATTTTATTTTTCCAGAAGCGGTGTATTCGCTGGAACTAAAGTTTTTAGGATTTCCCAAAGCATTGTATGCAGCTTCACTTATCAATGACGAAGGTTGTACATAATTAGCACCATACAAAGCACCATAGTTAGAGTCTATGCTGTAATTTAACGAAGGGTAGGGCCCTAAAGCATTGGATACCCACCACGAGTTAAGAGCCGACATGCTTGGCGAATTATGCTTTCTGTAATATTCAAATATTGTTGGATTTACTGGTGGTTGTTTGATGTTTAAATCAGTTGTTGTATAAACACCTGTCATTGCTGTTGTATGGCCATTAAAATGACCTGTAGGCCCCTGATTATATCTAAATTCTTTAAACAAAGTTCCCATTGTTTGCAAAGGAGCTCCACTCAACGATGGCAAAAAATCCATGCCTGCAGCAATATCAGGAGAAATTGATTCGGAACCAGTTAATATATGGGGCATTAAATTACCATCCACCTTATGTACCGATTCAAAATTACGCACACCACCTGCAAACAAACAAAACACCACATGATCGGCTTTTCTAATGCCTGTGGAAGCAAACAATCTACCCGATGGTAATATGTACGGAAATGCAGTAGCACCTGCAGTTGCCAATAACGATTGTTTTATAAACTTTCTTCTATCCATTATTCGTCTTGTTTTTCTATTCTCAATCCCAAATCCTTAATCCCAAGTCCTCACTCCCAAATCCTCACTCCCAAATCCTCACTCCCAAATCCTCAATCTTTAATCCCCAATCCTAAATCCTAAATCAATAATACCTATATTCATTCGAAGTCATAAACGCATAATACACCAATTCAGGAGTAATTGTACTATCACTTTCAATTAAATTTTGCATTTGCCACAATTCAAATTCATTGGGCTCACGATTATAAAATTTTTTATAACTATTAATTATAAAGGTAGGTAAACTCGCATTCATTTCCGTAAGCGTTGGAATATCTATGCCTGGTGTATTCAAAAAATTACGAATAATCATATCTTCTATCAATTTTTTATCTGCAAACGAAACATAAGCAGTTGATAAATCAGTAAGTGTAGCTTGATTAATGGTGTTTCCGAATAAATCAGAATAAGCAATTGAAATAAATTCTACTGTTGATTTTACATTCGGTTTCGAAACGCCATCTTGAGTAACGCCAACGCCATTTACCCCATAAATATAGGTGGTTGGCGCTGCTTTTTTACAGCTACTTGTAAATACCACTACAAGCAATAGCGTGTAAAATAGGCTGTTTTTTATTTTATTAATTGATGCCAACATATTCATCTGACGAAAGTATTGATTTTTGCAGTGCTTTATAATTTAAACTTGTTTTATAGCTTGCTCCTAACTGTGTCATTTCTGCCGAACTAGGCTGCCTAAACAAGTAGCGAACGTATAATTCTCTAACCTGACTTTCAAAGTAATTGTCGGTATTGAGAAAAATGTCCATGTAATCATCTTTGGTTGTTCCTTGTTGTAAAAAAATTATTGAGTTCAAACCATCAACCATGTTTTTACCTTGCTGTAATTCATTATCAGTGGGGTATCTGTCCATAAAGTGTTGAAACGTTGAAACCACAAAGTTTTCGGTACCCATGTTTATTTGATCATAAAAGTAGTTGTTGATTAACCTACGATGTAAGCCAATAGTAGTAAGGGTTCCATTATTTAAGTCCGCAGGAATATTTTTTAAGGCGTTTAATCTAACAATTTCTTGATTCAACAAATCAAATACGGATACGTAAGCCGAGTCGGTTAATAGAAACTGGTAAATAGCAATTTGTTCGGTAATTGCTGCTGTATCAAAGGTGTTTAATAGTTTTATGGATGCAATTTCGTATAGCTTTTGATTGTATTCTGGTTTTGCGAATACCTCATTTAAAAAAGCTTCTCTATCAGCTATAGATAAGTTTGTTTGATTAATAAGGCTTAAACCCGAAGCAAATTCTGAACTATTCGGTTCACGCCCCAACACACTAATGTAAACCTTGTTTACATAGTTTTCTTTTACAACTGTAGAAATAGTATTGTCTGGAGGCGCTTGGTTGCCAGGTATTTCAACCAATTCAGCTTCTTTTTTACAACTAATTATAGCTGTACCAATAACAAATAGTGCTATTATTAATTTTGTTTTCATTCTAATGGCTAAGTTATAAAAAAATTGGAATAAAACAAATGGGGGAGATTTTTATTGATGACGCAAATTAATATTGAGCGTTTGTTTTTATTCAATTAACAGCAACTTTTTATTATCCACTAATTTGCCATTGATGTATAAAGAAACCATGTAAATAGATTTTTGTAATGATTGAGTATTGTAATTGTACGCTACACCCGATTTTAAGGGCACACGTTCAATTAATTTACCCAACAGGTCATGTATCTCAACTATTGCTTCCGTTGCGGCAGCATCGTTAAAAACAATATTTAATTCGTCTGTTGCAGGGTTGGGGTATTGTATAAAATTGCTAGGATTTGTTTTCTCATCTATTTCTGTAATTTCTGAGATTGGCAAACTCCAGATCTGATACGTTGGAACTGGCAAATTTAAAGCAATAAAAACATAGGAATTACTTACACTTATTGACCTTACAATAGTATCAAATGGAGTTGTTATTCCAGTATTCATCTCAGTCCATTGACTAGCATTGTTGTTTGATACGTAAACACCATTTTCTGTGCCAGCAAAAACATTTATTCCAGCTGTTGAAAATGTTCTTACTGTTACACCCATTAAACCGTTATTTGCAACATTCCAACTAAGTCCATTATCGGTTGACATATAAACACCGTTTCCTAAAGTTCCAGCAAAAATTACAGTTCCATGTATTAGTAATGAAATGATATCAGTATTAGGTAATCCAGAGTTTACCAATGTCCAAGTACCCAAATTTACAGATTTGAAAACCTTACCACTGTCACACCCAGCATAAATAGTTGTGCCATCTGACACTAATGAATAAACGTTATGATTTAAAAGTCCAGAGCCCACAGGACTCCATGTTCCATTGTTATTATATATATAAACACCTCCATGGTGTGTACCAACAATGACATTCGTGTCCATTTTTGCTAACGAAAAAACAATTGAATCAGTCAATCCTGAATTTATTGCTGTCCAAGCATTTCCATTATCGGTTGATAAATATACTCCCATTAAAGTTCCTGCAAAAATACCTGAGTTTGAAATTAAAATATCATGAATGCTCACTTGCGGTAATCCAGTATTATTAGCTAGCCATGTATTGCCATTATCCATTGAAACAAACACATAATTATTAGACCCAACACAAACCATAGTATCCTGAGCAGCAATACAAATGGCTTCAACTGTGTTTAAACTATTCATTTGCCACTGTGCTCTTGCAAAACTTACGCTCAATAGAAGAGTTATTAAAAGGATCGTTTTTTTCATAGGATTATCATTTTATGAAGTTTAAAAGCAAAATTTAAAACTATTTTGCAATAATTATCTTATCCGTTTTGACCGTAGTATTATTTATAAATACATCGTATAAATAAACTCCAGCGTTTAACATACTGACATCAACAGCAATTTCAGATGTACTATTATTGAAGTTACACGAACGAATAGCCTTACCAGCTATATCATAAAAAATGATTTCTCCTTTTTCGAAAGGCAATAACGCGTAATCCAAAATCATGTTACCGTCATTAGGGTTAGGATATAAACGTATTGGTTTTATAGCTTTTGATAAAGCAGTATTATTATTTACAGAAGTAAACAACGAATCGCATTGTACTACTGATACATCATCAATATAATAATATGCAGCATCGTAAAATGGGGATGTTGCACCGCCTAGATGCTGGCTAACAGTATTAGCATTGTTATAAAAATTGCCAATTGTTAAAAATTGTTCTCCACCACTAGCATAATAATATCCTGATGTTTTTTTCCAGTTTACTTTATCATTTAACATACTATCAACAGGATTTTCAATTTGTGGAACGTATGCGTTATTCTCTATATCCGAAAGCGTGATTGCATCTTCTGAAAAATAGGCTCCCAAATTTCGTACTGCATAATTTGAACTATCCGCCAAACTAATATAAAAAGAAACACAATAATAATGCGATTTATCTAACGAATCTATTAATTGAACCTGTATAAACTCACTCGAAAAAGTTGTGTTTGTTGCCACATATAGTCCTATACCTGCGTAAGAGCTATCATTTAATGCTTGCTGGTATCCAGCAATATTATGAGGCGCAGAATATTGAGAGTCAGTAGAGCAAAAACTAAAATAATCAGCAGAATCAAACCCCCCCCAAAAAGTAGCTAACCCCAAACTAATACCACCAGAGCCATTGGGGCAACTAATCTGCTGCTCAAAACTATAGTTTGGTACAAGGTTCTGAGCAAAAAAAGTAGTTGTACATAAACTTAACAATAATATATATATCCTTTTTTTCATTTTATAATTTCTTGTTAATAACGTTTACGAAATTATTTTGCAACAATTATCTTATCGGTTTTTACCTTGTTATTATTGATATATACATCATACAAATAAACACCTGAATTTAAAATATTGGCATCTATATCCATTGTGGAATTACTGTTATTAAAGTTATATGACTGCATTATTTTGCCAGTTATGTCTAAAACAATTAAAGTTCCGTTTTCTTTTTCGGATAATTTATATTCTAAAACCATGTTACCATCGGTGGGATTGGGATATAAAAGTGTTTTTTCTTCTAAATTGAACTCATTAATTCCTGTAGTCAAACGGTAATCACAAGGTAAATTGGTAAAATTGTATGAAATGCTATCATCTCTATAGCACCTTATTGGTCCATCGTGTTCTAAAATAAGATTCGCAGGTTGGTGAAACATTAAAAAATCAGAACCAATTTTTTCAATATAACTTCCATGAAACGAATAATTGCCAAGTGATGTTGTCCAAACTCTTTTTAATGTATTAGCACCAATCATAAAATCGGTTACTGAATCTACAACAGCTTTCCAAATGGTATCAGCTGGATTAAATGGAACATCTGGAGAATGAAAATTTAGTGTGTCGCCTTGAGAAACATTAAATAGATAAAGTGGAAAAAAAGTCTGATATGCATTGTTGTAATAATAAACGGTATCCATTGATTGGTAAACAAAAACAGGAGGTAGATGTGCTGTATCTGCGTTCAAATATTTATAATATGTTACCGTAAGTTTTTTGCAAAAATGATTAGCTACAATAGTATCTTTTTGCGATTCGTAAAGATAATATTCTGAATTTTGAGGTGCCATTCCACCAGCCTGTGCTGAATAGTGCCATTTGGCTCCAACAGGCGCAAAGTTTTGCCCCCAAGCAAACATTATGGAAGTAATTAATGTGATAAAAACAATCAATGATTTCATAACTCTGTTAGTTAATTAAAACCATTTTTTGATTATCCACCAATTTACCATTTATGTATAAAGAAACCAAGTAAATTGATTTTTGCAATGATTGTGTGTTGTAATTATACGCTACACCCGATTTTAAGGGCACACGCT
>JBASCV010000249.1:0-5596 GCA_049651825.1 Bacteroidia bacterium | reverse complement strand
ACCTAAACGTATTGCAAAGGGATCTAAACGAAACTCTGCACCAGCTCTGATATTTGCTGTAGACGTATATTTTGTTCTAATGGTTCGGTTTACATTCGCAAATACATTTGGTCGTGAGTTTAATTGTGCATAGGTATAGTCAACATATTCATAATCAACGTTAAATAATGCATATTTAGATACAATAAAACCAATACTTCCCATTGTTCTAAAAGGTGTTGTAATTCTATAATCGAATGCACCTTTTGGCGATAGCGTATCGTAACTAACACTTTCTAAATCGGAACGCATTGTGCTGCTATATTCATCAGTAAATGCAATGCTTGTAGGGGTGTGTACTGACGCTCCCAATCTAATCCAATCAAATGGTTTGTAGATAAGTCCTAATTTAAAGTTAGCTCCCGTACCTCTAGCAGTTAAATCTTGCGTAAAAGTGAATGATTCAAAATTAGGAATACTATCAGCTTGATCAATTTCTTCGTAAACCGATTCCTCTACATAACGCGCATTCACAATACCTAAAGTTGCACCAACTAATAATTTATCCATAAAATTACCGCCAAAGCTTATTGCTGTTTCGCCCATAGAACCTCTTGTTTCAACTGATTTACGTTGAAGTTGTCCATAGCTAGGTATTACATGGTTATACATGTACGCACCAGCATTGGTATCGGGGTTAATCAACCAAGTATTCCACGCTAATCCAGTAGAAAATTGATCGAAACTTGTATGATCGTTTCCGTTTGCATTGTTTACGTATATGTCTAACAAAGAGCTGTTTGCGTTTGTCCCTTCTACATAGGTGCGGTTGTGAAAATTATTGGTGCGGTTATATGCTAAACCAAAATTAAAACTTTGCCAGCCACTTCCTTTTCCTTTTTTATCCCAAGCGGTAACTAAACCAATGTTTCCAAAATTGAAATTCAATTTTCTGTCGCCAGATTCTGTGCCATTATAGGTAGATGTAGTGTTTTGTGAAAAAATAGAAGGAGAAAATGTAAACTCATTTTTACGAAAAACAGCTATACCAGCCGGATTAAAAGCCAGTGTAGAAACATCGCCCCCCAATGCGCCCATAGAGCCAGCCATTGATGCAAAGCGTGCAGTTCCGCCAAATGTTATCTGAGAGTATCGCATTGCATCAATATCGTTTTGAGCGATGGATGAAAAGGCACAGATTAAGCCTGTTGATATAAGTAGAGCCTGTTTTTTCATAATAATTATGGATTTATAAATGCAATAAAAGTTTGAGAGTCTGAATTCAAGCAGTGCTTTTGCACTACTTGAATTTTCAACTTTTTATCTTCTTGGTTTTGATTGAGAGTTATTGTTTGTAGCAGGCGCTTTTGGTGATTCTTGTTGCGGTGCTACATTGTTTCTTGGTTGGTCAAAACTTGGTTTTGATTGTTCCATTTTTGGTTGTTGATTTCTAGGAGCCGATTGCTCAAATTTAGGTTCTGCTTGTTGTTTTGGAGCATCGTATTTAGTTGAACTGCTAGCAGGTTTAAAGTTTGTTGCTGGTTGTTCATTTCTTTGCTCCGAAGGTTGAACTTGAGTTTTAGGCGCATCAGTTTTAGGTTGTACTTGTTTATTTGGCTGTGTAGCCGGTTTGTAATCATACACAGGGGCATCTGTTTTTGGTTTTACTTGCTCTTTCGGAGCATCAAATTTATTGTTTTGAGCAGGTGCTTTATAATCATAAACAGGTTGTTTTTCTGATGGTTTTACCGTTGTATTTGATGGCACCACTTTATTGTTTTCTCTAGAATCAACTTTATTGGTTACTCCTGAATTTATGACATTATTGTTAGGTGCAACAGCTTTAGTTGGAACATCTGTTCTGTTTGGTGCCGCAACTTTTGTGTCGTTATTTACTTTGTTTAAATATGGGTTAACAGTTCGTCCTTTGGTTTCTTCAAACGGTTTTTTAGTTTCATTTTCAATAGAAGCAGTATATCGTTGAGCCATTGAAGGTTGCACACTTGTGCGACCATTTGATGAAGAAGTGTTTCTTGGCCCGTAATAGTAACTATTGTTATCAAAACTGTTAAAATAGTTGTTGCATCCCCAGTACGAATCGTGCATGCCCTGATTGTATCCATTCATATAACCATTCATGTATGGGTTGTATCCGTAGTAGCTGGCGCCATAGTATCCGCCACCGTAATAACCACCACCATAGTATGGGTTGAATGCTCCATAAGGATTATTGTATGGATTGTTCCATGGGCTATAGAATGGATCAACTCCCCAACCCATGTTTGAATAATAATATACACTTGGAGTGTAACTATAAGCTACGTAGGTAGGTCCCCAAAAATTGTATCCTAAATAAACGCTTGAACCATAATTGTACGGATTGCCTGTGTACCAATATGAGTTGGTGTAATAGTTATCATAATAGCCATAAGAACCTACATTGTTATGAAAACGTCTTAATCTTACAGAATATTCGTTATCATAATAATCATCATAATCAAATGGTTGATCGTAGTAATTATTGGTAATGTTAGTAACTCCACCATTGTTATTGGTAATGGTTTGGGTGGTAGAGCGTTGGTTTTCGTTGGGGTTATAATAATCATCTTCGGTATTCGACTGATTATTATTGTTTGCTTGAGCAGCAGCCTGACGCTCTTCTTCTAACCTTTTTTTATCGTCAGCAATGCGTTGTAATCGAGCTTGCTCTTCTTGTTGTTTGCGTGCTTCTCTATCTGCAGCAGCATCAGCAGATGTATAATATATATCATCACTGTATTTTGATGAGCTAGCTGTTTGCGAAGTTTTACATGCAGATAGTGCAGTTATAACAGCGGCTAATGTGAGTAGATAGGTTTTCATAATGTTATGTATTAATTGTTGTATTTTCTTTTTAATTTAACAATCGCTGGTAAAAGAATTTAATTTCTACTTTTGTGATTATTAAGTTTGATTGTAAATATACAAATACTATACCAAAAATTTCAGGGCATGAGCAAAGAATTATCAAAACGTGAAGAAAATTACTCAGATTGGTACAACGAGTTGGTTGTAAAGGCTGATTTAGCAGAGCATTCGGCAGTAAAAGGATGTATGGTAATAAAGCCATACGGATATGCAATTTGGGAAAAAATGCAGCAAGCTTTGGATAAAATGTTCAAAGATACAGGGCATGTAAATGCTTATTTTCCGCTGTTTATTCCAAAATCGTTTTTTAGTAAGGAGGCAAGCCACGTTGAGGGCTTTGCAAAAGAATGTGCTGTAGTTACTCATTATCGTTTAAAAAATGGTGAAAATGGCGAAGTGGTTGTAGATGAAACGGCAAAGCTGGATGAAGAGTTAATTGTTAGACCTACTTCGGAAACCATTATTTGGAATACGTATAAAGGTTGGATACAATCGTACCGAGATTTGCCAATACTTGTAAATCAATGGGCAAACGTTGTTAGGTGGGAAATGCGTACCCGTTTATTTTTAAGAACTACTGAATTTTTGTGGCAAGAAGGTCATACTGCGCACTCAACAGCGGAAGAGGCTATAGCAGAAACCGAACAAATGCTAGAGGTGTATGCAAATTTTGCCGAAAAGTGGATGGGGATACCTGTAATTAAGGGTGTGAAAACAGCAAATGAGCGTTTTGCGGGTGCGCTTGAAACGTATTGTATTGAAGCGTTGATGCAAGATGGTAAGGCATTACAAGCTGGCACATCTCATTTTTTGGGTCAGAACTTTGCTAAAGCATTTGATGTAAAATTTGCAAGTAAAGAAGGTAAGCAGGATTTTGTATGGGCTACATCGTGGGGTGTTTCTACTCGCTTGATGGGAGCTTTAATAATGACACATTCAGACGATAAAGGCTTGGTGTTGCCCCCTAAATTAGCCCCGTTTCAGGTGGTGATTGTGCCTATTTATAAGGGCGATGAGCAATTAGCGCAAATTAATGAAGTGGTTAAAAAAATGAAAGCTGAGCTTGAAGCCAAAGGAATTAGCGTGAAATACGACAATAGAGACACACAACGCCCAGGCTGGAAGTTTGCTGAGTATGAGTTAAAGGGTGTTCCTGTGCGTATTGCTATTGGAGCACGTGATTTAGAGAATGGCACTGTTGAGGTGGCGAGACGAGATACAATGGAGAAAGAAACTTTGCAACAGGCTGATATTGCTACTAAAATAGAGCATTTGTTGGAGCAAATACAAGATAATTTGTATCAAAAAGCATTGAGCATGCGTGAAGGCAAAACCTATTTGGTAAACACATATGAAGAGTTCAAGCAAACACTTGATACCACTCCTGGTTTTGTTTTGGCACATTGGGATGGCACGCCAGAAACTGAGCAGAAAATTAAAGATGAAACAAAAGCTACAATTCGTTGTATTCCTTTAAACAATAAACAAGAAGCAGGGGCGTGCATTTATAGCGGAAAACCTTCTACACAAAGAGTTGTGTTTGCAAGAGCGTATTAAGAAATTGAAAATGGTGAATTGATAATGTAGAATGAAGATAATTAGTAGTGAGTAGCCAGTAGTTCATGGTTATTTGTTATTAGTTAGGGGGATTCTAAAAAAATGTTTAATTTAGTATATTGGAGTGTAAATTCATCCAACCTCCACATCAATACATGACAAATTTGTAAAAATGGAAAAGCAGTCGCCAAGAGATTTGATTTTAAAGACTTTGAAAGAAAAGTCGAGTATGAAGCAAGATGTGTATGACAATACATTTAAAGCTTTTAAATTGATGAAACAAGTGGCGAAAGAGTTGGTTAGTGATTATAGAGCTGAAATTGCGAGTATTGATAAACGTGTTATTATTGAATATAGAGATAAGGGAGAGTTTGAGTTTGAGTTACGTGTAGCTGGCGATTTGTTAATATTTGCAATGCATACCAATGTTTTTGATTTTGATAAAAATCATCAGGTGTGGAAAAATTCGTATGTAAAAGATGAACCAAGTAGGGCGTTTTGCGGAATTATTAATATTTACAACTTTTTGAACGATTCCTTTTTATATAAGCGTGTAAACGATTTAGGTTATGTGATAGGAAGGGTGTTTGTAAACAAAGAAAATCATTATTTTATAGAAGGAAAACGCCAGTTGGGTTTTTTATACAATGATTTTTCGAAAGCAACAATTGATGAGAAAGGGATACACGCAATTTTGGAGTCAACAATACTGTATTGTCTTAATTTTGACCTGTTTACACCTCCTTTTGATGCTATAAAAGAGGTTTCGGTGATGGATATGCAGGCAGCAAGCGAAAGCATGCAAATAAAGACTGGGAAGCGCCTTGGATTTAGATTTCAGGTAGATAGTGACGAAATAGATTGATTTTTTTGAAAAAATATTTGTAGAAATATATTTTTTCTGTACATTTGCACTCCCAAATCACAAAATGGCCCGTTCGTCTAGGGGTTAGGACGCCAGGTTTTCATCCTGGAAACAGGGGTTCGATTCCCCTACGGGCTACGAAAAACAATAAGAATTTCGTCTAAATTATTAGACGTTTAATAAAGAAAAAGATGGCAAACCACAAATCAAGTATCAAAAGAATTCGTTCTAACGATGCTAAAAGACTAAGAAACCGTTACCAAGCTAAAACAATGCGTAATGCAATTA
>JBASCV010000248.1:0-2859 GCA_049651825.1 Bacteroidia bacterium | reverse complement strand
GCTTTCAAGGCTTCTATTTCAGCTGCATTTGCATCTGATTTCGCCTTCAACTCTGCTACTTTTGAATCTTCTACTGGAGTGCTTGCCAATTTAGATTTCGCCAATTCAGCTTTCAGAGCTTCTATTTCAGCTGTATTCGCATCTGATTTAGCTTTCAGCTCTGCTACTTTCGGATCTTCTGCTGGAACGCTTGCCAATTTTGCTTTTAAAGCCGCTAACTCTACTTTATTGCTATCAGCTTTCGATTTTAATTCTACTAATTTAGAATCCTCTACCGAAACGCTTGCCAATTTCGATTTTGCTAATTCTGCTTTCAACGCTTCTATTTCAGCTGTATTCGCATCTGATTTTGCTTTCAACTCTGCTACTTTTGGATCTTCTGCTGGAACACTTGCCAATTTTGCTTTTAAAGCATCAATCTCAACCTTATTACTATCGGCTTTTGATTGTAATTTAGCCAAACGGAATTCATCTGCAGGAGTGGCCGATTTTGTCTTGCCTAATTCGGCTTTCAAAGCCTCTATTTCAGCTGCATTCGCATCTGATTTTGCTGTCAATGCCACAACTTTTGAGTCATCTACTGGCGTATTTGTCAATTTGGATTTTGCCAACTCGACTTTCAAGGCTTCTATTTCAGCTGCATTTGCATCTGATTTTGCTTTTAAATCTGTTACACTCGCATCACCTGTTGATAAGCTTGAAATTTTCGATTTTACCAACTCGGCTTTTAATTGCTCAAGCTCTGCCTGATTACTATCCGACTTTGCTTGTAATGCCGCTATACGAGCATCATCAACTGGTGCAGCAACAGTATTGGATGATTTACTATTGGCAACTAAGGCTTTTAACTCATCAATTTGTTGTTGGTAGCTATCCGTTTTTTGTTTTAACTGAGCCAATAATGCATCATTTTCTGAGCTACGGTATTTTTGAGTAGTGTTTGAATTAGAATTTGAATTAGCAAGCGCATCAGTACCTGATACAACTGTAACATCTCCATCTACTTTCAACACTTTAAACTCTGTTCTTCTGTTTATTTTTCTGCCGTTTTCAGATGCATTATCAGCAATTGGCTGACTAGCACCATAACCTTTGTAAGTAAGGCGATTTTGATCACATCCTTTGCTTACCAAGTAATCCATTACAGCTTTTGCTCGTTGTTCCGATAATTGTTTATTTGCAGATGCAGAACCAACATTATCTGTATGCCCAGACACTTCCATTTCAAGAGACGGAATATCTTTAATTAACTTCACTGTTTGCTCTAACTCGGCATATGATTCAGATTTTAGGGTTGCTCTATTCAAATCAAATAAAATATTGTTCAACACCACTTTTTTCCCTACTTCTAATTTTTGTAATGTAACATCTTTCAAACTCCACTCAAAACCTGGAGTTTCAGGAACAGTAACATTCATAGGCTTATACAAATAGCCCGATTTATTAAACACAACATCATAGGTTTTTCCTGGAGGCACTGCAACTCTTACTGTTCCATCGCTACCTGTTATTGGACGAGCAACCACCTGATTATTTGATTTATTTACAACTTCAACAGTTGCATCTGGCACAGGATTGCCTTGTTCATCAATCAATCTACCTGAAATATAAGCCGACTGACCATCATTATCCAGCCCTTTTCCTTTGGCAAGCTCAGCTTTATTGCTATCTGCAATAGCCTTTAACTGAGCCAAAATAAGACTTTGCAATGAATCTTTATTGATTTTAGAAAACAACAACGAATCATTATTATCCTGTAATTCATCTAAATCAGGCGATTTTTTTCTTTCAGCAAATGTGTAACCCAATAAAAATTCAGAAGTTGTACCTAGGTAACTACGCACCTTGTTTACTCCAATATCATAAGCATAACCAAAAATAAAGTTCTTATATCTAGCACCTGCACTAATCGCAAAAGCGTAGTTGCTGTGGAATGTTAAACCAAACCAACCTTTATTTTTCCAATCTACCACACCATTTATATCATACTGAAAAGGGGCACCTTTAACCGATCTGAACATTACTAATGGATATGCCGTAATTCCTTTTTCTTTTATCACATCAAATTCATATTTGATAGTACCTTGGTAGTGTCTTTTTAAGTTATAATAAGTATTATCATCGTTTAATATGGTATATTTTATAGAGTTTCCAAAAAACTGAGGTATAGCAAAACCAACAGTTAATCGTTTCCAAACGTATGCAACACCTAAATCGGCACTAATTACAGTTTTGCTTCTTGATTGCTGAAATAAAAATGGATCACTATTGTCTTTAATAACTGCTTTAGAAAAATCTAATTTATTGCTTAATGCACCCAAGGCTACACCAAAATACAAATGGCTAGAATCATTGAGTTTTAGTTTGTATGAATAATTTGCAAACGCTCCTACACGACTGATAATATCGGTAACATCGGTATGTACCCTCATACCCAAGCCCATATTTTTATTTTTCAATGGCCCATCAGCGGTTAAATAACTAGTTTGTGGAGCACCAGCCAAACCTGTCCATTGCGAACGATGGGTTAAAAAGGCATTGATATAATCGCCATTACCTGTAAATGCAGGGTTTACAACAAATGAATTGGTGTAATACTGGCTACTAAATGGCATCTGTTGTGCGTAAGCTGAAGCCAACTTATTCAAAAATGAATATGCTCCTCCTATAAATGCCATTAAAGAAGGCATTAAGAAAATTACAGAGAGTAGAATTAATTTTTTCTTTTTCATTTACTATCTTTTTTATCCCCAACCAATGTATAAACAGAAATAAAGTATCGTGTTAAACGCACTCCAATCCTTTATACAAAAGGCTTGTGGAGTTGTTTTATTTTTCGTTTAATATGGTAATTGGTCC
>JBASCV010000247.1:0-13416 GCA_049651825.1 Bacteroidia bacterium | reverse complement strand
AATACACAACTGGCTTCAAAAACAAGGTGTTAACAATACGCACGCAATGAATATTGGTGGTAAAAGTAAATTTGAATTTGGAAATGTAAAATGTGTGTTAGCTGTGCATTCAAGCAGTTTACCTGATGGTAGTTATGGCGGAAATCCGATGGGTTTTATTGTTGAATCGAGTGAAGGTAATTTTTATTTCGCTGGCGATACTGCACTTACCTATGATATGAAACTGATTGGTAACTACAGAACCATCAACTTTGCGTTTCTGCCTATTGGCGATACCTACACAATGGGCGTTGATAATGCGCTTTTGGCTTCAGAATTTATCAATTGTAAAAAAATTATAGGCATGCATTACGATACGTTTGATGCCATTAAAATAAACAAAGACGAGGCTGTGAAGAAATTTAATCAAGCGGGTAAAGAATTATTGCTTTTTGGTGTAGGAGAAGTAAAGGAACTTTGAATTAAGGATTTGGGATTGGGGATTTAGGATTTGGGATTTAGGATTTAGGATTTAGGATTTTGGATTTGGGATTTAGGATTTGGGATTGGGGATTGGGGATTTGGGATTTAGGATTTAGGATTGGGGATTGGGGATTTGGGATTGGGGATTTGGGATTTGGGATTTGGGATTTGGGAATAATAAAACTTAAACCATATCAACTTAGCACTCAAAAAACAAAGAAATAAAACAACAACACAACAATATAACAACATAACAATCAAACAGTTAAGTATAAAATAGATGGGAAAAATAATAGCTATAGCAAATCAAAAAGGTGGGGTTGGAAAAACAACTACAGCAATCAATTTAGCTGCTAGTTTGGCAGTATTGGAGTACAAAACCCTTTTAATTGATGCTGATCCTCAGGCAAATGCAACCTCTGGAGTAGGTTTTGACCCTCGCAACATAAAAACAGGCATTTATGAGTGTGTTATTGATGGAGTTGACCCTCGCGATAGCATATTGCAAACCGATACGCCTAATTTGTGGTTATTACCTGCCCATATTGATTTGGTTGGGGCTGAAATTGAGATGATTAACCTCCCTCAGCGCGAAAAAATGATGAAAATGGCGCTGGATAAAATCAAAAATGAATACGATTTTATCATTATCGACTGTTCGCCATCATTGGGTTTAATTACCATCAACGCTTTAACAGCTGCAAACGCTGTATTAATACCCGTGCAATGCGAGTATTTTGCGTTGGAAGGCTTAGGAAAATTACTAAACACGGTAAAAATTGTACAATCGCGCTTAAACACAGCCTTGGAAATTGAAGGTATTTTATTAACCATGTACGACATGCGCTTACGCCTTAGTAATCAGGTAGTTGAAGAAATAAAAACACATTTTCAGCAAATGGTATTTGATACCATCATTCAGCGCAATACTAAATTGGGCGAAGCACCAAGCTTCGGGCAAAGCATCATTATGCACGATGCAAGCGGCAAAGCATCCATCAACTACTTAAATTTAGCGCGCGAATTGCTACAAAAAAATGGCATGACTCGCTTAAACGATGAAGAAAAAATAATAGATATTGAAGACGAAAACTAAACATTTTCATATCTTTACTTTAGCTAAGCAACATTGCTAGCAATCATACATAACTAAAAAAACACGTATTCTCCCATTCAGGAGATAAGGAGGGGTAAAATGTCGAACAAAAGAAACGCATTAGGAAGAGGTTTAAGTGCATTGTTAGAAAATGCAAACACCGATATTACCAGCAAAAACAAACAAGAAGGCGAAACCAAAGTTGTTGGCGCTATTGCCAATATTGAAATAGCACACATTGAAGCAAACCCGTTTCAGCCACGTACTAATTTTGAAGAACAAGCGCTGAATGAATTAGCCGCTTCAATTAAAGAACATGGCATTATACAGCCTGTTACGGTACGTAAATTGGGTTATGATAAATACCAATTAATTTCGGGCGAAAGACGTTTTAGAGCTTCGCAAATTGCAGGTTTAACAAGTGTACCTGCATACATACGCATTGCCAACGACCAAGCTATGCTTGAAATGGCACTAGTAGAAAACATACAACGCGAAAACCTCGACCCTATTGAAGTTTCTATCAGCTACAAACGCCTTATTGACGAGTGCTCACTTACACAAGAACAACTTTCACAAAAAGTGAGTAAACAACGCTCTACCATTACCAATTACTTACGTTTATTAAAACTACCTGTAGAAATACAGTTGGCATTACGCAATGGCGATATTAGTATGGGACATGCCCGTACGCTTATCAACATTGAAGATGCCGAACAACAATTGGATGTGTATAACCAAATTGTAGCCGAAAACTTATCGGTACGCGATGCTGAAGACCTTACCAGAGGCATAAAAGTAGAAAAAGCTGCCAATGGCGATAAAACAGGCACTTCAAATAAAGCCAACAAACCTGCACTTACGTTCGAACAAAAAAAGATTGTAGATGATTTACGTGCTGTTTTTAATAGCAAAGTAAACATTAGCCGCGAAAACAATGGCAAAGGCAAAATTGTTATCCCTTTTAAATCGGATAACGACTTAAAGCGTATTATTGATTTGTTGGATATATAGGTAGGTTATACACAATTTCCTTTTTCAAACATAACGGTTACTAACCATGAAAAAACTGTCAACAATCGTTGTACTGCTATTTTCAATTGCACTATTCGGACAAAGTGATACAATAAAGTCAAAAAAGCTATTAATAGGCTTAACAGCTTCTCCTGACATATGTTACAGAACATTAAAAAACAATGATGGTAGTGCAACTAGCTCTATGGTAATTGATAGCAGAAATAGCTATGAAATCCCAAAATTGGGTTATTCTACAGGATTTTCAATTTGCTATAGTGTTTCAAATCATGTTGGATTTGAAACAGGACTTCAATATTCTAATAAAGGCGAAAAATTTGTTAATTCAAACCTTACTTTTGGTGATGCGATTGACCCTAGAAGAGGTTTTACCTATACCAACGGTTCTGCACCAACCAAAATCAAGCTTATTTATAACTATAATTATATTGATGTTCCGCTAAGAACTATTTTTACTTTTGGCAATAGAAAAACTCAGTTCATTTCAAGTATTGGCGTAACAACTAATATTTTTATTAATTATACGCAAAAAAGCATTATTATATTTGAAAATGGCGATAAGGAGCGCAATACTCAAAACCAACAATATACTTTCAACCCTATTAATTTTTCACCAACAGTGAGTTTGGGTGTTGATTATAGATTTACCGAAAAAATAAATTTACGAATAGAACCCACTTTTCGATATGGCTTAATTAAAATAATTGACACGCCTGTAACTTCTTATTTATGGTCGGGAGGACTGAGTTTTAGTTGCTACTATCGTATACAATAAATTAATAAAAGATAACCTACCCCCAGTAGTCGCTAAGATGACGGACTAGCAAGGTATGTAAGCTCTTAGTGACAAAAATAATTTATAAGCTCCTGCTTATTGCAGAAAGTACATAATATCGAGTGCGAAAAACACAAACACCCAATGAAAAATATAGATAAGAAAAGTTTAGAAAAAGCTTACAGGCTGTTTGAAACTGGCGACATCGAAAAAATTGAAACTGGAACAACCCAAGGCTTACTAAAAATACACCAATATCTGTTTGATGGTCTTTATGATTTTGCGGGTAAAGTTCGAACTCAAAACATATCAAAAGGTGGTTTTAGATTTGCTACAGCATTGTATTTGCAAGAAATTTTGTCCAAAATTGAACAAATGCCAGAAAATACCTTTGAAGAAATTATTGCCAAATATGTAGAAATGAATATAGCCCACCCGTTTATGGAAGGCAATGGCAGAACAATGCGGATATGGTTAGATATGCTTCTGAAAAAAAGATTAAAAAAACTAGTAAACTGGCAATTTGTAGACAAAACTCTTTACTTACAGGCAATGGAGCGCAGCCCCATTAACGACCTAGAATTACGAACATTACTTTTTGCTAACTTGACTGGCGATATTGATAATCGAGAAATTATTTTTAAGGGAATCGAACAATCGTACTACTATGAAGGATATGAAAAAGAAAGCGATGACGAGTAAACCTAAAATATCAGATTGTAACATCAAGAAAATAAGTAATTTTATGGTTGAAAATATGTTTAAGTTATGATTATACATCGTAACAAAGGCAGTGACATAGAAAAATTAATCGGGAATATTTCTTAAATGAATACACGCATAACAACATACAATTACTTAAAACGTAAAGCCATTATTGTATTGAGTAGTGCATTGCTTGCAATTAATTGTGTTTGTGCACAAACCGATACAACTAAAGTAAATGTAGCCCCTGCCCCACTTTTAGTTAAACAACCTAAAGTACATTCGCCACGCAAAGCAGCAATATTATCGGCAGTTGTGCCAGGTGCGGGTCAGATTTACAATAAAAAATATTGGAAAGCACCTATTATTTATGCTGGAGCTGTAGGTATTGGCTATGCATTTAGTTTTAATCAGGCTAAATACATTGAATACAGAAACGCCTATAAAGTACGCCTTATAAACGGCCCAGGTACTTTGGGCAACTTTCCACGTTATTCGGATAGTGATTTACTTACACTTCAAAAATATTATCACCGTTACCGCGATTTATCAGTAATTGGTGGTGTATTGCTGTATTTTTTAAATGTAATAGATGCAAGTGTTGATGCGCACCTTTATAGCTTTAGTGTAGAAGATAACGACCTTACTTTTCAACTACAACCAACTATTATCAATACCGCTCAACTAAATCAATACACTACAGGACTTGCGCTTAGCATCAAGTTTTGATAGTGAATAAACGGTTGATAAAAAAAAGTATTTAGTTTTTTACAATTCCGTATAAATCATAATCTTCTGCCGAAGTAATTTGCACGTTTGCAAAATCGCCTACACGTACAAAATTTTCATCGGCTTTTACAAGTACTTCATTATCTACCTCAGGCGAGTCAAACTCGGTACGGCCAATAAAATAATCGCCTTCTTTTTTATCAAAAAGTACTTTAAATGTTTTGCCTACTTTTTGTTGATTAATATCCAATGAAATACCTTGCTGAAGCGCCATTACAGCTTCGGTACGCGCTTGTTTTACTTTGGCTGGCACATTATCTTTTAAATTGTAAGCATGCGTATTTTCTTCGTGCGAATAAGCAAAAATCCCTAATCGCTCAAAGCGCGATTGTTCAATCCACTCGAGCATTTCTTGATGATCTTTTTCGGTTTCGCCCGGATAGCCAGCAATTAAAGTAGTTCTGATTGCAATACCCGGCACTTTATCACGAATTGCATTTACCAAATCAATTGTTTTTTGTTTGGTTGTGCCTCTGCGCATGCTTTTTAGCATGTTATCGGTAATGTGTTGCAAGGGCATATCTAAATACTTGCAAATATTACTACGTTCGTTCATCACATCAAGCGCATCCATCGGAAACCCGCTAGGAAAGGCATAATGCAAACGTATCCATTCAATACCATTTACATCAGATAATTGTTTTAATAGTTCAGATAGGTTTCTTTTTTTGTATAAATCCAAGCCATAATAGGTTAAATCTTGCGCAATTAACATTAGCTCTTTTGTACCGTTTTTAGCAAGGTGCTTTGCTTCTTTTACAAGCTCTTCAATTGGTTTAGAAACATGGCCTCCCCTCATTAACGGTATTGCACAAAATGAGCAGGGTCTATCACATCCTTCCGAAATTTTAAAATATGAATAGTGATGAGGAGTTGTAAGCAAGCGTTCGCCAACAAGCTCATGTTTATAATCGGCTTTTAATGTTTTTAGTAAACGTGGCAATTCACGTGTTCCAAAATAGCCATCAACATTGGGAATTTCTTTTTCCAAATCGGGTTTATAACGCTCGCTCAAACAGCCTGTAACATATACTTTATCAACCAAGCCTGCATCTTTGGCATTGGCATATTGAATGATGGTATCAATACTTTCTTGTTTTGCATTATCAATAAACCCACAGGTGTTAATAATTACAATACTAGCATCGTTGGTGGTACTTTCGTGTTCCACCACAAAATTGTTGGCCTTTAACTGGCCCATCAACACTTCGCTATCTACAATATTTTTAGAACACCCTAACGTAACTACGTTAACTTTATTCTTTTTTAATGTTTTTGTTTTCAATTGAAACTTTTTTAAATTCTCAAATAGCCCTTTTAATAAGCTTTAGGACTATAAAATTACGGAAAATATAGATACTTTAACTTATCCTACTTTTCTTACAAATTTGGTAAGAATAACAATTTGTTGTCCTTCAATTTTACCTTCAATTTGCTCCGTATTATCGGCAACCAACTTTATATTACGAACAGGAGTGCCCATTTTGGCATTAATTGACGAACCTTTTACATCTAATGATTTAATAAGTACTACACTATCGCCATTGTTTAAAACAACTCCGTTGCTATCTTTATGTACGGCATCATCTTCGGTAGCTTCTTCTTGCTCGCCTTCGGCTTTTGCCCAAGCAAGCAATTCATCATCCATGTACATAATATCAAGTGCTTCCATAGCCCATGCTTCGTTTTTTAATCGGTTAAGCATACGCCATGCAACTACTTGCACAGCAGGCACTTCGCTCCACATACTCTCTTTTAGAAAAGTCCAAAATTCGGGTTCTAGTTTTTCTTTGCGTTCAATTTGATTTAAACACTTTTCAGATATATATATGTGTTTGTTTCCTTCAGCACTACCAGCAGGATTTACAGCAAATACAGTTAATTTTTCTGTTGATTTAGACAACTCGCACACGTTGCCACTTCTATCTATTAATTGTTGTTCTATACTCATTATTGTGTTATTTTTTTAATGTTAAATTAAAAAGTTTATTGTTTTTTCACTTCCGCACTCAATTCTTCGGGTGGCGAAGCATCTGTAATAATATAGTTTTTAATACCATATTCGGCACGGTATATTTTTATCATAATTAGTAAATATTAAATTAAAAGCGGACCAAAAATAAGTCCTGGTAAGCCAAACCACTCCAAACCAACAATTACTCCAAATACAGTTACTAATGGATGTACATCTCCTATTTTTTTTTGTAATACAAACCTAAATACATTATCAACATTGATAATTACAACCAAACCATAAATTAGAATAGCTATACCCTGCCATGGAGTACCGTTGCCTAATTGTATTAAACCTGCCGGAAACCATATTAATGCCGACCCAACAAATGGAATAAAAGATAAAAAACCACACATGATGCCCCAAAAAACAGGTTCATTTAATCCAAAAATCCAAAAACCCAATATAGCAAACAACGACTGAATAATAGCCAACAATGGTGCTCCTATAACGTTTGAATAAGTTTGCGAAACCAATTCTTTGGCAAACAAATGCGAATTTTCTTCTTTATAAGGCAGTAATTTTACTATACTTTTTTCGGCCAAAGTTTCGCTAAAAAGCATGTAAAACAAAATAAAATACATGATAGCGATATCGGCCAGCAAACTCAATGTTTGTTCAAAAATGTTGGGAATAAAATTGGTTAACTCTGCTTGAAGTTTTGTTAAATTTTCTTGCGATAATATATTTACCCCATACTTTGTGTTAATGTAGCTATTCAGGTGTTGAAACTCTGTATATATGTCGTACGATTGTAACATGCCCGAAAGCTTAGATACAAGCATATTTGTAATAGCAAAAACAGGAATAAGAATAACAATTAACGACAACAAAAGAACAGTGGTAACAGCTAAACTTTTGCGAAAATGAAGTTTGTTTTGTAAAAAATGTACAACAGGCGAACAAATAATATAAAATATGATAGCCCCTAAAAAAGAAGGAATAAAATTGTATAATGCTACCAATAAAAACAGTATTAATACAACAATACCTGCTAAAGCAGCTGTTTGTTTTGCCTTGTTGGACGAAAAATAGGTCATTGGCACTAATTTTTTTTAAAGATAGCTAAAAAAGAGTAATTTTATGTAGTTGTAAACCAAAGAGTATAAAATGAAAGACAACAATAACTCAAAAATTTTGTTAGCACTTTTGGCTGGAGCCGCAGTAGGTGTGGCTATTGGCTACTTTTTAAATTCGAATAAAAAAGATGAACTGTTGAATGATTTAAAAGATGGTGCTTCAAAGCTAAAAGACGATTTAGCTGATGCATTTAAAACAGATAAAACAGTTTCTGATAATATTTAACAGGCACACATACTTTTTTAGATGGACGAAAAACAATCATTTTTTAATGAATCCAAACAGCTTGTGTTGGATTACGTTGAAGCCCGAATAGCACTGCTGAAAATAACTATTTTTGAAAAAATAGCAACCGTAACTGCTGTTTTGTTTTCGTCTATTATTATTGCTTTAGTGGCGTTTTTTATCCTTTTATTTTTAAGCATTAGTGGTGGGCTTTACATAGGTGCTTTATTAAATAACAATTCACTAGGCTTTTTAATTATTGCAGGTTTTTATTTGTTATTATTTATTGTTTTAATTGCTTTTAGAAAACAATTACTTGAAAAAAAGATTACCGATAAAGTAATTGAACAATTATTTAAAAAGGAGGATAGCGATGAATGAGCCAATACAAATAACCGATTTAGCTTCACTTAAGCGCGAAAAGCAAAGGCTGAATATATACTGCCACATGCAAGAAGAACGAATTAAAGACAAAATTAATTCGGTACGAAACAATTATAAACAGATTATTGGCCAAGAACTGTTACCATTTTCTGGTGAAATAAACAACACTGTAAGCCAAGCAATGGATTGGGTGAATGATTTTATTATCACCAAGTTTATTAAACCTAAAACAGAAGGACAAGAGAAAATTACTGGAGGCATTATTAAACTGGCCGAAGTGCTTTTGGTAAGGCTTGTTAGCTCTGTTTTTAAGAAAACAAGCAACTAACTTTATTGTAAACCAGAACCGTTTACCCCAAAAAAGAAGGGGTAAGCTACTTACATCGCACCGCTCAACCTATTACCTTTGCTTACTTCCGTACCTGGAGGGTTTTAGGGAGCTGGTCGTATAAGACTTACCCCGCCACAAAAGTAGTAAAAAAAAACGTTTTACAAAATTGCGCGAGTTTTTTTATTAAAAAAGCATTAGCTCTATAAGCTTATTTGGTACTCATTAACCACAATTTCATTTTTTTACCCAGCGGTTTTTCAATATAAAAAGTAATTAAGCTTGCCAAAGTAAGAGCGATTAAAACAGCAACTATAGCTGAAGGCCAATATGCCCAGCCTAAATCGCCCATTAAAAATGGTAATACATAATCAATACTAATAATTTGATGTATAAGATATAATGCATATGATATTGTACCCAAATACAAGGTTGGTTTTGTAACTAAAAACCCAAGCTTATTATTTACAAACAACACAAAAATTAAAAAATAAACACCTAACATTACATTGTATTCAAACCACGAAACACTCCAAATATCAACCGCTTGTGCATACAAAAACAGTTGCAATAACAAACAAACCGCAATTATAAAGTAGTTAACAAATACATTTATTACGGGCTTATTTATTTTTAATTTATAAAATAATATACCGGCAAAAAACAATGGAAAATGATTGATAAGTGGCACATAATGACTAATAATAGCATGTATACCACCATAATAAGGTTTTAATATAAATGTATAAATTGCTACAAATAATAAACCACTGCAACCTACAACAACAATTTTATTTAATTGCTTGGTTAACAATAGTATATAAATAAACACATAAAATACCAGTTCCACTACCAAAGTCCAATAAGCATTATCCAAGTTAGGAACACCAAAATAATATTGAACCATGTATAAATTGAAAAAATAATTATTCAACAATTGACCAATATTGGTGTTTTGTGTAATTGCAGTGTACAATAAAAACAGAAAAGTAATGGTAACACATGTCCAATACGTAGGAAACAAGCGTGCAACCCTGCTAACAACAAATTCTTTACTAGAAGTAATTTTGTTTACTGTCATAAAAATCACAAAACCACTAATAATAAAAAACAAATGAACACCAGTAATTCCTAAATTAAAACCTAACGTTTTTTGAGGGTAACGCATGGTTAAATGAAAAAACACCACAAAAATGGCAGCAATGCCCCTCAAAGCATCAAGCTCTGGTATTCTACTTAAACCTGATTGCGAACTATTCATCAAACAAAACTAAGTAAAAAACAAAAATGGAATATACATGTATTAAAATATTAAAAATAGAACTGCTTTTTAGTATATTTGTCACACTATGAATATTTCAATTGTTATTCCTTTACTCAACGAAGATGAATCACTGCCGGAATTAACCGCATGGATTGAGCGTGTAATGAACGAAAACAAGTTTAGCTACGAGGTTTTGTTTGTTGACGATGGTAGCACTGATAATTCGTGGAAAATAATTGAAAGCCTACAAGCGAAAAATGCAGCAATAAAAGGCATTAAATTTCGCAGAAATTATGGCAAATCAGCGGCCTTAAATGTGGCTTTTGAAGCAGCTCAAGGCGATGTTGTTATAACAATGGATGCTGATCTTCAGGATTCTCCTGATGAAATTCCAGAGCTATACAAAATGATTACTGTTGATGGTTTTGACTTAGTATCGGGATGGAAAAAGAAAAGATACGACCCACTTACCAAAACAATACCTACCAAAATATTTAATTGGGCCACACGTAAAACCAGTGGAATTAATAACCTACACGATTTTAACTGTGGCCTAAAAGCATATCGCAAAGAAGTAGTAAAAAACATTGAAGTGTATGGCGAAATGCACCGCTATATACCTGTTATTGCTAAATGGGCAGGGTTTACAAAAATTGAAGAAAAAGTAGTTCAGCACCGCGAACGCAAATACGGAACTACCAAATTTGGCTTGAGTCGCTTTATAAATGGTTTTTTAGATCTCATGTCAATTACGTTTGTTGCCAAATTTGGCAAACGGCCAATGCATGCCTTTGGTTTTTTCGGTACTCTTTTTTTCTTGTTAGGCGGCTTTATATCGCTATTTCTTATCGCTGAAAAAGTATATAAATCCTATAACTCATTATTAACAAGAGATGTTACCGACCAACCACTTTTTTATCTTGCGTTAGTAGCTATGATTATTGGTACACAATTGTTTTTAGCAGGCTTTTTAGGTGAGCTTATTTCACGTAATTCGGTGAACAGAAATCACTACCAAATTGAGAAAAAAATATAATAATCGATATACAAATTAAAGCTTATAGGCTCCTTCAATCACTACAAAAGCTTTTTTCTTTTACGTTCTAATTAAACTACCGCAGTTTTTTTACATCAATATTCCATTATCGCTTTTGATGGCAGGCGGAATATCTGTATCATTCAGCAATTCACGCAAATCAATTTCAATACTTCTCGATAATGAAGTAATTGGAATATCGTTATACGAATTTTCAAAAGGGTTTTCAGAGTAATCACCAATTTTTTCCATCAAAAAAAATATCCATATAATAAGTGCAGTAAGCGGTATTAATATCCATTGTTTAGCAATAGGTAAATTAGCTAAAACATCCAATAATCCAAAAGGAATTAATACTGCAAAAATAACAGTAAGCCATAATGCTACTGATGCATACTGACGAGGAAATGGAAAATTTTTAATTCGCTCGCTTCTACCCTGATCATCGTAAAACGAAGCAATGAGCTTATGAAGCTCCATTTGTCGAAAATCATCAAAATAGCCACTGTTTTTAAGTCGTTGAATTTCAAATGATTGTATTGCCAAGATTTGAGTTGCAACATTTGATTTTTTCAAGCAACTATTTAACTCATTTTCAGGCAAATACAAAGCTAAGGCAATGGATAAATTTTTATAGTACTCATCAGAAATTGTAGCTGGATATTGACTAGGAAAACGCTCTGCAACATGTTCCCATTCTCTGGATAAACGCAACTGAAAACGAAGGGCTGTAAGCCATGCGATGTGCCTATATATTAATTGTTTTTTTTCTTGTTGAGCATTATCACCCTCAACAAATGAGTTAACCGCAGCACCAAATGTGCGGCTGTTGTTTACAATTCCACCCCATATTTTTCGAGCTTCCCAAACCCTATCGTAACTTGCATTATTTTTAAAACCTAAATAAAAAGCAACCGCAATACCAATAATACCTATCGGATTCCAAGGTAATGCAATACTTATATCAAATTGATATTTAACCAACAAGTATAAAATGTAAACCAACAATGAATACATCATACCTATTTTAAACGGCTTTATTGACCATACAAATGTTTGCCAAAAACCATAGTTGCGCTTTACATACATAAATTAAAATGATTTATAGCTTATAAATCTCACTACCTACTTCTTCATATCCCTAATAATTGCAATGGTTTCATTGAGGTAAATATCTTTTCTGATATTTTTATGCCAATCTTTCACCTTGTTTATTTTAGTTGTATCGCCAACAATAGCAATAGAATCAACCTTAACAGCCGATACGTATAACCCCTCTATTTCTTTATCAAATACATCCATTTTTTTTGACTCTGCTTTCATGCGTTTTTGCTCAGCATAATAGGTATCAAAATTTAATGAAACAATGGTGCTATCTTTTTGTTTTTTCAAACGTTTAGCAGCATCTTCTAATAACTCAAATCCATTATTTGATTTTCTGCGTTGCAAGCTATTTGCATTCAATTTTTCAATTGAAAATGAGGGCGATAATGGTTTATATGTAGCTGGCGCTATTTCATCCCAAGCCATTGGAAAATCTTGTTCTTTTTCACCTTGATCGAGCAAATAGTATGGATCGGGCAAGGTAATATCAGGCGTAACCCCTTTCAATTGTGTAGCTCCGCCATTGATGCGGTAAAACTTTTGAGTAGTAATTTTTACCTGCCCCAATGGTTTTATGCTTGCATAACTAGGTGGCAGATAGTCGTCTAAATCAAAAAAGCGTTGTACCGTTCCTTTTCCAAAGGTTGAAGGCGAAGTACCTACAATTACCCCACGTTTATAATCCTGAATTGCTGCCGCCATAATTTCGGATGCCGAAGCCGAATTAGCATTTACCATTATCACTAAAGGACCATCGTAAACAACGGTTGGCTCGTAATCGTCCATAACTGTGGGCGTACCTGTTTTTGATTTCACCTGCACTACTGGGCCTTTATCAATAAATAAGCCCGTCATGCTTACGGCATCAGCTAATGAGCCTCCCCCATTGTAGCGTAAATCAATAACTATTCCATCAACGTTTTCTTCCTTTAGTTTAAGAACTTCTTTTTTAACATCTTTAGCACAGCTTCTACCGCTTACACCACTAAAATCAGCATAAAAGCTAGGCAATTTAATGTATCCTATTTTTTTCTTACCAGAAATAATAGCTGATTGTGCATAGGTTTCTTCAATAACCACAATATCGCGTATAATAGGTATCACAACAAAACTTGCATC
>JBASCV010000246.1:0-11955 GCA_049651825.1 Bacteroidia bacterium | reverse complement strand
TGGTATTTGTATTTGCTTCATCACTTTGTTCTAAATAACCACTATTAATTGCCCATGTGCCAGTGGAAGAAGTCCAATCAGAATGAATTACACTATCAAAATTATCACTAAAAAAACCTCTTGTATTGTTGGCACGCCACTCTGTACCGGTATATTCAAGCACTTGATAAAAACTTTTTTCTATACCTGAACCGCCAGTATTATCGGTATCAGTAAACGTTGTTGTAAAATTTTGCGTTACCCAGCCTGTAGGTGCTGCAACTACTGTGGTTGGAGCGGTTATATCGCTCGAACAATTCCAGATAGCTCGCCAACCAGCTGCTTGAGTACCGTTATCTGATTTCCAACGAATGGTTAATGCAGCGCCTGTAGAGTTTAAAGTACCCGGACTAGTAGTGCCATGAAATGCACCTAACAAGGGTGCAGATGTTGATGCACCATCATATACATAAAGGGTATCATAATTTATCTCGGTGGCAAAAGATGTAAAGTTTAACGAAACATTTGTTGCATTAGCAGGAGCAATGGTATAAGTAAATCGCTCATTATCGTAATAATTGCGGTTAGGGCCCCCTAAATCATAAATAGTATCCGTGCAAGGTACAACGGCACAATCAGTAAATTTATTTTGAATCAAATCCCAAAAATCACTATATCCATCATCATATCCCAATGCCCAAATACCAATGCCACCAATGCCCGTTATATTCACTATATCAAAACGTTTAGCCATACTATAAGCATCATCAGCAAAAGCCTGCCACCATTGTCCGTTGCGTTGCGAGGGGTAATAAGGTGTATAACTATTCGCATCCCACTGCCTGTTGCCATAATAGCCTCCACTATTGCCTCTTACCTCGCTATAAAAAACAGTACCACTACTACCTGTTGTAGAAGATGGTGCAGAACCAGAAGAAGTAGACCATTCACGACCATAATAGGGTAACCCTAATAAAAGTTTTGCATTGGTAACCCCTTTATTTAAATAATATGTAATTGACTTGGTAAGTGTATAGTTATAACTTGTTTGAAAATTATATAGTGGATCCGTAGGCCCAGCAGTAGAACTACCACTGTAGTAGTAATCATAGCCCATAATTATAAATAAATCAACATAAGGGCTCATTGCTACAACATCAAATACATTACTCCATTCAACTGCAGGTAGTGCAATGCTAACTTCCGAACCAGGTATAGCTGTGTGCATTTGATTGCACAAATCAATCATAAAGTTTTTAAAAGCAACATTATTAGAAGCACTCATCCCTTCAAAATCGATATTTACACCGTGCGCATTGCGTGCTTGCACCATATTAATTAGATTGGTAATAAGCGTTTGTTTTGCGGTGGTGTTGCTCAAAAAAGTGGTATGATTACTAAACATGGTTGCACATAATGTTACATTTACGCCATTGGCCAATGCATCCGTTACAACCTGTGCGGTAGCCCAACCATGGGTACTGGTAGCATTTCCGGTAGATGAGCTCACTTCATAAGCAAAAAAGCATAAATCAGAAATGGAATTCCAATCATAATTAGCTTCCAATCCATTGTTCCAATAAGGGTGCCAACCATATACACGTTTATTTAAAGTACATGTACGTGCATTATTCGATTTTGTACGTATTGTTTTGGCAAGTCCTTTTTTTATAAATCGTAAACTATCCCATTGTTGAGTGCTTGTAAAATTATACTTGGCATACTCTTCGGCTTGTTCCTGATGGATGGATTTGTAATTATTAGGAAGAATATTATCCACAGTATCTTGAGCAACTAGATATGGTGCAAAAAAATATAAAAAATACAATACTTTTTTCATTTCAAAATTTTTAATTTAAAGTAACAAATTAGGAACTACGGTACTCATAAAAAAGCTCCAATATAATCTACTAAATTATTGAATAATTAATTTTTCATTATGAATTAGCTCCCTCTCATTTATAACTTGTACAAAATATATTCCAGCCAACAACTCTTCCCTTTCTATTATTAACTGACTTTCAGCAGTTTGTGCTAGACGAACTTCTTTTCCATATATATCAATAATTCTTATAATTCTATTTGATTTATTGGGAAATGAAACGATTGTTTGTAACGAGAAAGGATTGGGACTAACAGCAATAGACTGCTCACGGTCGCCAATATCAGAAATATCTGCAGTAATACATTGTATATTTTCGAAAATCGAAATTTCTTGATCATTAACACAGGAAACAGCCAAATCAGGTTTGGTATCTCCGTTAAAATCTGTCATAAGTACACAATTTGGATTATCTGCCGTGATATAATCTAACCGTGGAGCAAAAGTGATATTGCCAACTGTACTGGTATTGTTATATACAAAAACTTTATTGTTTACATATGAAAATGAATGATGGTTTGCCAAAGCAATGTCCAGTTTGCCATCGCCATCTACATCGCCAACCGATATGCTGTAAGGTTCTGAATTCCAAGGCATTACAATAACACTTTGAGAAACAAAGGATAGTGAGTATAAAGTACTTGTATTTCTAAGAATTGAAATAGTACTGTTACCCATATTTCCTGTAACAATATCAGGTTTACCATCGCCATCCAAATCGCCAATTCCCATACAATATGGATCATTAAAAATTTCAAAAAGAACACGGTCATCAAATGATATTTCGCCATTAATAGAGGTGTTTTTATATACCCAAATATGCCCATTATGAATGGCAACTATTTCAGGATGCCCATCACCATTCATATCTCTTAAAGCAACATCGCTAAGGTCATTATCGGAAAAGTTTATTTTGAAAGCAAAAGCAACCTCTCCATTTGTACTTGTATTTTGAAAGACAGAAAGCCCACCCACCTTTTTCATAACAAGTTCTGGCTTACCATCTCCATTCAAATCGCCAATTGCAACTTTTTTAGCAATTGCTCCTATTGGAAAATCAACTTTGGGAGCAAAAGATAAATTTCCACCTAAAGTTGTATTCAATAAAACAGATATTGAGTTTGAGTAATTATTTAATACTGTTAGGTCTGGCTTACCATCGCCATCCATATCACCTGCTATCACTTGATCTGGACCTACCCCCGTTGCAAAATCTATTTTGGGGTCAAAAATTATATCATATACGGTACTTACATTTTTCATTATAGAAACATTGCTCACATTGTGATTGGCTATAGCTATATCAACCTTCCCGTCTAAATCAAAATCGCAGACATCAATATTAGTGAGTTCTGTTCCTATGCCATAATCAAATTTAAGCTCAAATGTGTCTTCATGAATACCAGGAGGGCATGGAAATGTTACCACAAAAGGTTGATCCGAATATGCAATTAGATGTGTAGTTAAATTGGCGACAGAAATACATTGATATGTTGCACCATAAGGCACTGTAACAACAAGCGTGTTTTCCGAAGCAGAGACTACATTAGCAATTGTTGCACCAAAAAAAACAACGTTGTTTGATGGTATTGAACTAAAATTTGTACCAGTTATTGTTACGGTTGTTCCTATCGGCCCTGACGATGGAGAAAAAGCACTGATAGTAGGCGAATGAAACGCAACTAAAACATTTACCGTTTGGGGTGTACCCACACAACCACTACTCATAGCAATTGGTGTTACTGTATAGGTTACATTTTGATGATATTCACTTAAATTAGTTATTGTATTATTTATAGAAGTTGAAGACTGCGCTGTTGTACTTTCACCCAAAGTATTTGGGTTATTGCTTGCCTGCCAAACATAATTAGATGGGATATTACTCGATAAAGGTAGAACTACTGTATCGCCACTAAAAATAGACGCGCTACTCGAACTAAGCATAAAAGGAGAATTTACTTGATTTTTAAAAACAACAACTTTATTACCAGACCCTGTAAGTGACATATCTACTTTATTATCACCGTCCAAATCGCCCAAAGCTATTGAATTAAAGTAACTATAAAAACTGAAAAACACTTCATTATTAAAAGTAATTAAGGTATTAAAACTTGTGTTTTTAAATATAGAAAATCCATAGCTAGTAACTATTAAATCTAGTTTTGCATCACCATCCAAATCTGAAATAGCGACACGACCGGCACCATTTTCTAAATTAAAATCAACTTTGGGGGCAAAAGAAATTGCACCGGCTGTGCTTACATTTCGTAATACAGACAATTTACTGTAGTTGCTGTTTCCCCAGGTAAATGCTAAATCTAATTTCCCATCAGCATTCAAATCACCCAGGGCAAGGTGTGAGAAAAATTCATTATTATACCCCATCGCCATATCAACTTTGGGGGCTAAAGAAATTGCTCCAAGTGTACTTGTATTTCTGAATATCGAAAGAGTCACGGCAGTACTACAAGCAACAACAAGATCAGGTTTGCCATCTGCATTAAAATCTCCAATCACAATTTTTTCTGGATTAGCGGCAGTCGTATAATCGATTTTAGGTGCAAATGAAATAGAGCCAGAAATACTAGTATTTTTAAAAACAGAAATCACATTTGCGTTGGTATTTGAAACAACTACATCCACTTTGCCATCGGCATCAATGTCACCAACTGCAATATGACGCGCGTAGGCTCCCGCTATAAAATCTACTTTAGGAGCAAAAGAAATAAGCCCGTTTGAACTTAAGTTTTTATATACCGAGAATTTACTTTGGCTACTATTTATAGCAACAAGTATATCCAACATTGCATCTCCATCGATATCCGCTGTAACAACATCAAAAGGCTGGTTTCCGGCAGGAATGTCAATTTTTGTAGAAAAAGAAATTGTTCCACTTGTACTGGTGTTTTTTAATACAGAAATATCATTAGAAATAATATTAACAACAATCATATCTGATTTTCCGTCTCCATCTAAATCACCTAACGCAACACTCCTTGAATTAGCACCCACAGTAGAATCCAATGCATAAGTAAATGAAGTGGAGTCAATAATTCCGCCACAATTAAAGGTTGCAATAAATGGGTGGGCAGAATAAGCTATCAAATTGCTTGTAATATCTGTTACCGATATATTCTGATATGTAGCACCTTGCGGAACCGTAACAGTAAGTGAAGTTGATGTTCCGCTAATAACAGTTGCTTTTACTGCTCCAAAAAATACGATATTGTTAGTAGTTGTGGTATTAAAATTGCTTCCAGTAATTGTAACAACAGAACCAACTGGACCAGTTGTAGGGGCAAAAGAAGAAATTACAGGCTGCGCGCCAACAACATTTGCAATAAACCAAAGTATCAAAAGAATATTTTTTTTCATAAAACAGCAATACCTTTAAATGATTATAAAAAATAAAGTGTTCGCAACCGAAGCGGAAACGAACACTTTACATGCATCAAGAGAAAATAAAAGCGAGATTATCTTACCACAATTTTCACAAAACGTTGATTTTTTTCAGTTTGCAACTTCACAAAATACATACCTTTTGCAAGTTGCAATTCAGCAGCATTTATAGCTACCTGATGTTTACCTGCTGATTGGTTTGGATTGTTGTACAATACCAATTCTTTACCTAAAACATCGGTAACCGATACTTTTACACTTGATTGAACATTTAATTGATAAGCAATTGTTGCGTTATTATTAAACGGATTTGGATACACTGTCAGTGTGTTGATTGCATTCAATTCGTCTACAGAAACAACCTGAACGGTCTGGCCATTACTTGTAAATACTGGTGATTGCAACCCTGCTCCGTTTTCAGCTTTTACAGATATAAAATACGTTTGACCATTTACTAAAGTCAAACTGTCGGCTGTAGCCGACAAATTGAACCAATTATCTGTAAAATCAAGAATATCTGTCCCTCCAGCAGTTGTACCTACAGCATAAAAATAACGAGATACAGCTGAATGCACATCAGCAGAAGGCATCCAATTAGCTGACAAATCAGTTAATGAAGTAGTTGTGGTAATATCATTGCCTAAACCATCGTATACAAATGCAATAGTATCAGGCACAGTCCAATCAATATTCAAATCGTGGTAATAAATAGACGATAAATTACCTGCAGAATCAGCACAAACAGATTTGATTTTTGCCGCAAAAGTAGTTGGATTTGGATTTTGGTAACGTATATCGTTTGTGTTTGCTGCACCAACTGTTATATTAGCAGTATTTGGCTGACGCGAACGGTATACTTTCAATTCATTAATTGCAAAATTAGCATTGCCACTACGAAACGAAACTGCATTACCAGTTGCAAGTGGCGATGGATCTGTCCAACTTGTAATCAATTGATTATCGCGATAAACATCTATTTTACCAGTAATTCTATCGTAAATTACTTTATAATCATACCACTGTCCGGCAAATGTAGTAAGCGCTACTTCATGCTGTGCTGTACCAAAAACATTATTAGCAACTTCATAAATTTGAAGCTTAGCATCATCTACTCTAAACCACACAAAGTAAGAGTTACCTCTATTGCTTTGCGCTGCATTATCACAAAAGAAGTGGAATCCTGCTCTTTTGTTTGTGCCTGACCCATCTATTTTTCCATAGAAGTTATATAAATATCTGTTTGATAATGTTTGATTTAATGTTGCATAAATATTGGTGTTTGTTGAGTCTTCATCAGCTTGATATAGTGCACCGCCATTGATACTCCAAGTACCATTAGCAACAGTCCAATCAGGATGAATGCTTGCATCAAAATTATCCGAGAAAAAACCATTGTTATTATTTGCGCGCCATTCTGTACCGTTATAATCAATTACCTGATAATAGCTTTTTTCTAGGCCGCTACCACCAACATTATCAGCATCGTTAAAAGTAGCTGTAAAATTACCTGTTTGCCATGCATTAACAGTACTTACGGTAGTAGTTGGAGCAGTATTGTCAGACGATGGAGGTGGTGTAGAGTTGCTTGTCCATGTTGCCGCCCAACCAGCAGCAGCAGTGGCACAATCAGAACGGAATTCAATCAGTAAAGAACCCGATGTTGAGGTTATTGTTCCTGGTCCAGTTGTTCCATCATATTTACCCAACAACGGTGCCGATGTAGTAGCACCATCATAAATAAACAAATAATCCCAACCCGCTTCGGTACTAAACGAAGTAAAGTTTAAGGTTATAGCAGTTGCTCCAGTAGGTTGAATTAATGTTAAAATACGCTCATCGTCAGAGTAGTTACCACTATTTCCACCACTATCATAAAAAGTACCCGAACCTGCTGTAAGTGTAGTGATGTTAGGGTTATTATTAATTAACAAATAATATTTTGCCCAATCCCAATTTGGGCCAGGGTCGCTGTGCGATTGTCCAGCAAACATTTGATGACCTTTTATGGTTGTACAAGCACCTAAAGCACAGCTAGTTGCACCACCAGAACAGCCTGGGCCATAGTATGTTCTTAAAGGGCTAATACCATAACCACTATTGCAAATATCTTTAACCAATGCTGCTGATTGCGTGTACATAGCTGTGGTGTACCAACTTGCTTGTGCTATATAACCTTCATGTTCCAAGCCAATAGTAAAAGGATTATTGTTTCCTACATGCCATGCTTTATTGGCTTCTGTAACCATTTGCGTAATTTGTCCATCGCTAGAACGAACTACATAATGTGCCGAAACATTTGCCGAACAGTTTTGAAACCATGAAATACAGCCTGCATAACTGCCCTGAACGGTATGAATAGTAACTGCCGATATTGCAGTACCACTTCTTGAACTATAATTACAAGAAGCTGCCGCATTCCACAATGCTGGTCCATAATCACTTGTTTGTAACGACTTTAATTGATATTGTTGGCCTTTATTATTGTAAACACTTTCGTCAGATACGTTTACCTGCGCTACCGAACTTAGTATTTCATAGTTTTCGGCACCAAAAATGGACTTACAATCAATTGCATGCTTAGGAAAACCATACAATTGTTGATAGTTTTCGTTACTCAAAAATTGTAAATAACCATATAACTGCGTGTTTAAGGCATAGTTTTGACCTTCCGTTTCATTGGGTAATTCGCTTAACTCAACTAAAATTGGCAACTGTTGCGCAATATCCATACTTGTAATGTTTAGCTTTTGCTTAATTATCTGATATGCAGCCGCATACGCCAACACATTTGATTGTGGGTTGTTAATTATATCGTTAACACCATAACCAGATAATTGTGATACCATAATAAGGTTGTTTTTGAAATAATGCTGTCCATCCAATGTTAATGCCATCAAACCGTAAGCATTAGGAATACCAACACAACTTTCAGAAGCTGTTGAGGCATGTTGTAAATGGGTAAAATGAGTATTTGTGAACGAAACAGCCTCTAAAACCCCTCTCGGAATTTGAGGATATTGTTGATAGGCCATACTAAATACGTTAGCATAACTATTGGTAACTGCAATATCTGCAGGTGAAGTATTACCTTGTTGGTGTGCATATCCAAATGATACTGCTGAAACTAAAGCCGTAATAAATAGTAGTTTTTTCATCAATAGAAAATATTATTTGATTTTTATTCTAGTAAAGATAATTTTTAAAATCCAAAATATCAAGCATATACACGAGGAAAAATATTAACACTTGAACATAATTTCACCGAATAAACGAAAGTAGATACGTTCCATAAAACTAACTTATATATGGTATTTGTAAAATATGTCGATTACAGAAATCATTAAAAATTATTTTGATAATACAACAAACGCCAATCATTTCAATTGGCGTTTATCGTATCATATAATCCTTAATTATTGATTCCTAAGCATTAGCTACAAGTTGTACTTACTTCACCACTATTTTTACAAAACGTTGACTATTTTCTGTTTCTAACTTTACAAAATACATGCCTTTTGAAAGTTGCAATTCAGCAGCATTTATAACTACTTGATGTTTTCCAGCCGATTGGTTAGGATTGTTATACAACATCAGCTCTTTGCCTAAAACATCAGTAATAAATACTTTTACGTTTGATGCTACATTCAATTGATAAGCAATAGTAGCCGTATTATTAAACGGATTTGGATATACAACAAGTGAGTTAATTACACTCAACTCATCTACCGAAACCAGTTGTACTGTTTGTCCATTGCTGATAAATACGGGCGATTCTAAACCTGCACCGTTTTCGGCTTTTACTGAAACATAATAAGTTTGACCATTTAATAAACTCAAACTATCGGCAGTTACTGATAAATTGCTAAAATTATCGGTATAATTAACAACATTATCGGCTCCGGGAGTTGTACCAATAGCATACCAATAACGAGCTATTGAAGAATGTTGATCAGCAGAAGACATCCAATTAGCAGATAAATCTGTTAAAGAGTTAGTTGTAGTGATATCATTTCCTAAACCATCATACACAAATGAAATAGAATCAGGTACACTCCAATCAATATTTAAATTGTAATTAAAGATTGAGGATAAATTACCCACAGAATCAGAACAAATGGATTTAATTTTTCCCGAAGGTGTTGTTGGGTTTGGATTTTGATAACGAATATCATTTGTGTTTGCTGCTCCCACTGTTATATTAGCTGTATTTGGCTGACGCGACCGGTAGACTTGCAATTCATCAATTGCAACATTGGCATTACCACTACGGAACGAAATTGCATTACCTGTAGCGATTGGCGAAGCGTCTGTCCACGCTGTAATTAATTGATTATCACGATAAATAGAAATTTTACCGGTAATTCTATCATATATTACTTTATAATCGTACCACTGCCCTGCAACAGTAGTTAATGGTACTTGATGCTGAGCTAAACCCAAAACATCATTCGTTCCTTTATAAATCTCTAATGTTGAGTTATCTACTCTTACCCAAACTAAATAAGTATTTCCTCTGTTGGATAATGAAGCGTTATCACTAAAAAAGAAAAATCCTAATCTTTTATTCGTACCAGATCCATCAATTTTAGCATTAAAATTGTATAAATACCTGTTTGACAAGGTTTGATTTAACGTAGCATAAATATTAGTATTGCTCAAGCTTTCGTCTGATTGATAAAGCGCTGCATTGTTAATACTCCAAGTACCAGTAGAAGTAGTCCATTCTGGATGAATTGCTACATTAAAACTATCAGCAAAAAAACCATTGTTATTATTGGCACGCCATTCTGTTCCATTATAATCGGTTACCTGATAATAGCTTTTTTCTAATCCGCTACCACCTGTATTATCAGCATCGGAAAAGCTTGCTGTAAAATTGCCTGTTTGCCATGAATTAGTAGAACTAACTGTTGTAGTTGGTGCTAAATTATCAATTGATTGTGTGGTAATGCAAATATCAAAAGTAGTTGTGTTAGGGTCAATTGAACCATAATCATACACTCTTACGTAGTAGGTTGATCCTATACTTAAACCTGTTGCGTTAATTACTTCGGCATCACCTTGTCCTCCATTTTCAGCACATTCTATTTCGCCTGAAGTACAAGAGTTGTAAATACTTACAACAGGATCCATATCAACTGATGGGGTTACTGTTATGGTATGAGCAGGTGAAGTTGCAGTAAATTTATACCAAACATCTTTTAAAGAAGGCGAAGCAAAACCATCACAAGTAGGTTTAGCCAAGCCACTAGCTGATGCGTTGTCAAGGTCTCCGGATACCGTAACACAGGTACTATTTGATGTAAGCACTGTTGCATTTAAGCACGTATCGTTAACAGGGCGAACAACAGGTGTTGATGAACAATTACCTATAATGGTATTAAAGGTTTGCAAATAGGCTGCGGCAAAAGTATCTCGCCAAGAAGGGCTATTCAATTTTGCTGCATCACCAGTATGGTCAGCAAAACCAATTTCACTAAGACATCCTGTAGCACTTGAACCAGAAAGTACCGCAAGGTGAAATATATAAGAAGCATCTTCAACGCATCTACGGTCTACCCATTGACCCATGTTTGACATATCGGCTTGTATTTGATTGGCAAAAGCAATATCGGGTGCTGTGTTAGGATCGTTATTAGAGCACCAAAACGTTTCAGTTCCAGTGCCTCCTCCTCCATTACAATGAATACTTAAAAAATAATCTGCGTTCCAACTATTTGACATTGAGCTACGTTGCGATAATGAAATCCAACCATTGGGAATGGTTCTGGTCATATGAGAAGTCCAATTTGAACAGCCGTCTGTTATCAAAGTATTTAACCGCAGCCCCACTTCTAATGCGGTTTCAATTTCAGTTGCGGTTCTACCATCAGGATTTCCTCCGCCTGAGTCGTATCCGTGTCCAGGATCAATAACAATTACCTGCGCATAAAAAAGAAAATGTACCGATAATAGAAAAGACGTTAAAATTATAATCTTTTTCATAAATAATTAGTTGCTTTTAAATTGTGAAACAATGATTGAGCCATCAGTGTAATTGATATAATATATTTTATTACCATCAGTTGAAAAAGTTGGATTGACTTCTATCACATCCTTCGTATCGGTTAATTGATGGGTTGATTGATTGCGAACATCATATATATACAATTCGGAATTCGATATTTCATGGCCATCATTACTCATATCTACAAACCCTAATAACAATTCAGAGTCAACTGACCAAGAAGTTACTAATCCGCTTCCTATTTTTTGAGGAGCAAGTTGTTGTGTTAAGTCATACACCCATATTTCGTTACCAATATGAACAGCAACTTTATTTTTATCGGGCGATACAATAGGTTGATAACATGCTTTATTTTCAAGCACAGTTATTTCATTCGTTTGTTTATTTGCTTTTACTAATTGTAACTTTTCATTTATATAAACTATTGACGAAGCAGATTTAGCATCCGAATAGCTTTGTATTGCTCTAAAATCCAAATCGTTTCTTTTTACTATTTTATTTGAATTCAAAACATACTCAACCGCTTCGTTTTTTATTTCATTACCTGTTTTTGTTTTACTTTTCATAAATATACTTTTGCTGTTGTCCGACCAGGTTGGAAAGTAACCGCATCCAGGTGAAGAAAAAATTAGTTTTGGTTTAGCTTTCGATCCTTTTTTTAATAGGTATACTTGACTAACATCTGGAT